>JAQIDD010000119.1 GCA_027858215.1 Candidatus Delongbacteria bacterium
GTATTGAAGGTGTACATCCCAAAATTATCATTTTCAGGATCCTCAAAAGCCAATTCTCCAAACCTTTGGAAATAGGGAGTAGCAACCCTGATGCGTATTTTCACATCCGTTTCGAGCAATTCATATCCCTGGTTGAGGTAAGGTATGGCTGTCCACATGGCACCACTGAGTGCACAACGCTTATACATAATGCTTTGTTGTTCTTCATATAGCATCATCATATCGTGTATCCACTTGCACGAATCATAAGCAGGCGTTGAAATTTCGGGATTATGCACGTAATTGGTATGGCCAAAAACGTAGATGTAATGTTTGCCGCCAAAACGTGGTCCGTTGAGGGAATCGTAAACGCTTGATGATGGGTTCCATACCATGTCGTTACCATTGTCGCCGGCAATCCATGAATCTTCACCAAAGGCCATATTGAGGCGCTCGCTGGTTCTCACATCAATGGCATATCCGGGGAACCAACCCAGGCCATGTGTGATATCGCCCGGAATGGGGGCCCCGTTTTTATCAACAGACGGATGCTGACGTAAATCAAAACGCAGGGCATTGCCCTCAGAAAGGTAATTTACCAATGGGTTTACTTGTGTATGGTAACCGTTAGCATTCGTTGTCCATTCGTTCTCACACATTTCAAGTACCACACACCTTGTCCATTTGGATTTGTCACTTGTGAGTACCACATCAACACTGGATAGAGGGCCGTATTTATCAATGTTCATTTGTGCCCTGTCATAACAGGGCCCGTATTTGAATGTGGAAGTGAGATAAACCGGCGCCCATGTGCCTCCAAGGATATCTTCATAATATTCATCGGGGTCCATACCAAGGTAATCATCATAATTTATATTGGGACCATCTAAGCTACCATCAGCATACGTTCCCACCCTGATCCAGTTGTAAGGATCAAACTTATCACCATCGGGGATAAAATCCAACCATTCTTTTTCCGGATTTTCAAATTCTATGGAAGCTTCTAAAAACCCGTTTCTGTTGGGATTTTTATTTTTATAAGCCGCAGGTTCAACCTGTGAAATTGAAATGCTTAAACCCAGATCAGGCAACAATTGTTCATTCTTGTTTTTGGTAATGGAATGATCAGAATGTATGGTATCGTTGGCAGCATTGACCAATATCCAGTCAGCACCATCTATTACCATCCCATAATATATGGGAGAAGCATTGGAAAATTCCAGGGTGTAAGTATCATCCACCACATTCAACGGGTCAATGACTTTCACTTCAACGGGGCCTCTGCCTTGTTGATATGTGGGAATTGAATCCACCCATGGTGGGCCGTTCATGATGGTTTCAATGGATTCTTCAGTAAGATCAATGACATTATTACCATTGCCATAGCCATCAATTTGTGTGATTTCTACCCCGTCGCCATAATCGGAAAACAACACCGTTCCCTGATTTTCTGGCAAGGTTTTATGTGCAGTGGCCTTATAGATGACTTGCTTTTTTCTTCCCGTAAGGTAAGGTTCTGTTTGTCCTGAAAAGCTCTCGGGATCATTGGGAGAAAAAACATTCCACTGATTGGAAGCATACGCTTTGGCCACAAAATGCATGGTTTTATGATTAACCAAATTAAAATCATCTCCCCACGAAAAGGCATCGGTAGTGAGTTCAAAACTGTGGGTTATTCCTTCATTGGCAGCCTCTACTTCGAGTTGTTCATCCAGGGCATCGCTTTCGGGATTTAATTTATAATTCACCAGGTTTTCTACATTATCCTTGATATCACACTGAAAAATCGCTTTAACTTTGGTGGTATCGTAACGGTCTTCAAAAAAATCCACATTTTCATCTTTCAACTGAAATACCTGGTATCCCTGGAAATGATAGTACATTTTATCATTGTTGGCAACGGCATCATCAGATATTTTGGGATCACGCTCTTTATAAGATTCCAGATAATTGTTTGAGGTTTCATGGTTCATGATATGAAAAACGAGTTTTCCGTCGAGTTCTACAATTTTCAGTTCGGGGTCATCGGGGCCGTCGAGCACCCTGAAATAACGGTCAAACATTGCCTGTACAGCATCATCCACCCTTTTCAGCGCTTTCACACTTTCCCATGCAGAGCCTTTAAAAGCGCGGCCGTACAAAGCGGCAATGGTAAAATCATTGACGGCGCCGGGTTGCATGCTGATTGGCCCTGTGCTGATAACATACCGCCTGTCATAAGGGGTATTATCTTCCGTTTCCTCTGACCATCCGGGCATAACCTGTCCGTTTTGTCCCCAGCCACAGGGATCGGTGGTGGGATCGCCGGGAAACATGAAACTGGTGTTTACATCGGTGGCTGAAGCATCGGATTGATGCCCTGTACCGCCATATTTTAAGTTTGTTCTATCTTTCCAGTGTCCCGTTAAATAATAATAATAATCTGCCGCTACCGTGGGGCAGATTGTACCAGGATTATGGCCTCCACCAACACAGTTGAAATACATAAAATGCTGCATTCCCAGCCTTTCATTGTCCACGATCCCGTCATCAAAATTCTGTCCGTTGATGTTACCGTTCATAAAGTCGGCAGCGTTGCAATCGAGCTGACGGGTTCCGTCTTCTGCAGTAACCCAGTTGCTGGCGTCGTCTTTATGGTTTTTGACTTTGTAATGGCCGGCCACAAAATCAAGGCCTGCTGCCGGCGGGTTATCCCCATATCCGGGGCTGGCCCCGTCATCTTCATCCACATTGTCACCATTGTAAATGTACCCAAGTCCCCTGGTAACATCGCATCCTATAAAATCATCCTGTGGTCCACCAAGATCAGCATCTGTCCAGAACCCAGTGTACAGATCATGATACACATTGGTTGACCGGTTGATCATCCTGTAATGGTAAAAGGTCTGATCGTTAAGCACATTATTGGTGGCATAGGCATAAGCCTGTGCATGGAATTCAAATCCGAGGGGCTCTCCTCCTAAGTCTCCGTCATCGTTACCGGAATCGTTAAACACCTGCCAGATGGCCTGGTCGCCGTAGAGTTTTGGTTCCAGTCCCTCCACATCAATGCAATCAGGGTTGTCGGTAATGCCATCATGTGGAAATTCAAAATAAGGAAAATCACCATCGTAAGGGTTATAAACGCCATCATTGTTGGCATCCCAGAAAGGGGCAAGGTAATAGGCGTACCCGCCAGCAGGGCCGTGTGCCGGCCAGTTAAGAATTTCATCTGGAATGGCATAAGCAGGGAAATGTGCTTCGGTATTGCATTCGGGATTTTGTTTACAATCATACCATTTCCTGAATGTTTCCACTTGTTCCCTGTTTATTTTGTACAGTTGATCATGTGCATAGCACACTTCTGCGTTGGTTGTGCCGGCATCGTTGTTTTCTGTTATAAGCGGGCCCGGATAAGCAGAAACTCCAACCAGACGATACCGGTGCGCCATGACATGCAATTGGTCATTGGCATCTTTACCGCCCACCCATAATGCACCTGCAAAAAACGGATGTGTTCCGTTGCCTTTTGGCACTTCATATTCAGGTGCTCCCTGCAGGTCCCACCACATATCGCTACCGCCTAAAATTTTAGCTCTAACATTGTTGATGTCCAGGTAAGCGCTGGATTTTGGGGGCTCACAATTGGCCACGGGGATGTATCCGGCCTGAGAGAACAAAGCACTGATGCTGACACACATCAATAACAACGCCAATAAGTATCTTTTGTCTAACATAGCTTAATGAAATTAACTGTATAAAAACTCTACCTGCACAACACCAGCGTCCGGGAAATAATTTTGTGTAATATAACAAAAAAAATAAGGATTCAAAAATAAAAAAGCCACTCCAGGGAAGAAGCGGCTTTTCTAAAATAATAATGTCTTTATTTATTACAGGGTTATCCTGGCTCCAACGGTGTGTACTCCATCAAAGGGATTTGTATCCCGGTAACTGTAATCAATGGCAATAACGCTACCTGAATTATTCATTGGGATGTGTACGGAAATTCCGGCAGAAGGGCCAGTAAACACGGTATTTCTTTCTGTATATTCAAACATACCTTTTTCATAAATATACCCGCCACGCAGAAAATACAGGTCTTTAAATCCATACTCCAGACCAAAATGAAACTGGTCTCTTGTAAATGAATTGGATGTAAAATTGGCAGCGATGATAAGTTGATGGTTACTGATCAGTTCATCAGCATCTGTGGCTTCTTCACCCATCCTGGCATCAGAAGTTGTTTTAGCATCCAGGTTAATGAAATAGGATGCCCCGATTTTAATCAAGGAAGGAAGTTCAAATTCGGCAGACCTTTGCTCAACTGTCATATTTGTTCCCCATTCCGATTCCCCGATAAAAGACATGCCATCACCAGTAAATTTCATGGTACTGCCAACGTTTTTCATAGAGATACCAAAACGCAGATTGTCCCGTTTACGGTTTCCCAGTTTATCTTTACCAATCCCGGTAACATACTGAATACCGGCATCCAGGGCAAATCCCATGGCATTGGCATCGGGCAGGCCTTCATTGATAATTTTCACACTCATTCCACCATAGATGCTGTTGGAGAATTCCTGTGCATAAGCCAACTGAATGTTGTTGTAACTTACGCTGTAAGTTCCCAAGCCACCTTCAGGAAGTTCCTCTGTAGTGATATCAATATCGCCGAAATTCATGGTCATGACTCCCACGCTTAACACACCAACCTCGCCAACTTTCTGGCTGAAGCCAAAATTATTCAGGTTGATACCACTACCAACCAGGTATTGTGAGTTGGTAAAGATAAGTTCTGTCCGGCGGGTAAAAGCGGTTCCGGCGATGTTCTGATAGAGGGCTTCAAGCCCCTGAACACAGCCTACATTAGCACTTCCCCATCCGGAACTGCGTGCCCATGGATTGATTAATAATTCTGAAGCTCCGGCACTACCGGCACGTTGTTCATTTCCTGCCATCAACGCTGGACTGAGAAGTAAGCATCCCAGTGTGACAATCAGTAATTTTTGAAATCTTTTTTTCATGACATTATTATTAAAATGTTATCGTATTCATTGTTATTAAAAGTTCTGTAAATCCACGGGCCTGAGTGATCCAAACCATTTCACTACTTTCTCACCAATATCAGGGGCGTCAATGTGGATGATGTACATGCCGCTGGAAATAGCAATGTTATGACCATTTTTTAAATCCCAGTCAATATAGGATGCATCATTTGCTTTAGTGAACCTTCGTATCAGCCTTCCACTCACATTATAAATACTGATGGTACATTTCTGTGGCAGGTTGGTTATCCGCACCCGGTTGTCAAGCTGAGATGTTTCATAATACGAGGTTCCATAATATGGATTAGGAACTACCCTGATCAGGTCAAGAGCAGATTCTGCTACATCCAAATCTTTTGTGAGGGTTTGTATGTCTGTGGTATTGAAGGTGTACATCCCAAAATTATCATTTTCAGGATCCTCAAAAGCCAATTCTCCAAACCTTTGGAAATAGGGAGT
>JAQIDD010000162.1 GCA_027858215.1 Candidatus Delongbacteria bacterium
GTCTAAGCCAAATATCTCTATTGGTTCAATAATTTTATCCTTAAATTCCGGATCATTCTGTAGTTCTTCTCCAACTTGTTTCATTAAATCCATCACCTCTTGTGGATTTTCTTTATATGCAACACCAATATCAAATATCATTGCAGACCAATCTTTTGTCATATTTGCCAGGTCACTAATTTTGCCATTTTGGAAAATATGTACAACTCCGGAAAAATCACGAAGGGTGGTAGTTCTAAACTCTATCTTTTCAACCAATCCAGCTGTTCCATTTATTATTGCCACATCACCGGCACGAATTTGATTTTCAAGAATGATAAAAAATCCGGAAATAAAATCCCTTACCAGATTTTGTGCTCCAAAGCCAACAGCCAATCCAATGATACCAGCACCTGCCAATATTGGGGCAATATTTAGACCGAATTTTTGCAGTATAATCATTATAAATATTACCCAGAGAATAATTTTTATTAAATTATGAATAATAGATGTTAGGGTAATAATCCGTTTTTCTACTTCATCTGTATCTAACTTATCATTCTTGTCAGCTCGGTTTAAAAGCGTTTTTTTTAACTTTTTAAGAGCAAAATTAATTATTTTAAATGCTATAAAAAATAGTACTAACGCAATTAATAATCCCGGCAGCTCATTAATTAGCCAGCTTTGGCTGTTTTTGAGAAGGTCTGTCCAAAATGTGGTTCCAAAAATTTGTTTCATAATTATTTATTCCTGTTTTATTATTAGTTCATTCATTTAGCTAGCCCATAACGGTCTCAGAATTGCATCAGTTCAACCCGATGGATTGCGAAGCAAGATAGTAAAGGGCTGTATTGAAATCATCCTCGTGATGATAACAGTACGCAAGCGTAAAGATATGAATAAATTCTATAATACATACAATTTTTCAGCCCGATTATTCCCGAAGCCGATGATCTGCAATAGGGGTCGAAAGTGCGTAGCATGAAGACACCGTCAAGCGTAGCGTATTGCATGTCATCGTTTAGCTATATGCGCCTGTGCGGGATTTCAAGGCACAGTACTGTAAAATTGCAGAAAAGTTTAATAAAATTACAAACGCTCAAATATACTGTATCCCCCGCATGGCTTATGTTGCCTTTTTATTAAAATCTGACACTTAAGCCTCCGCCCCAACCATAATGACTGTTATAATTGGCCTGGATGGAAAAATTACGGGATACTATATATGAAGCCCTGATAAGCCATTCATCTTCTCCTTCGAAACTTTTTTTGTTTTCTTCCAAATCATTCACCCAACCGAAGTCTGCCCTATATTCGTATTCCCCTTCGAGGAATATTCGTGGGAACAGAAGGATTTCTTTATCCAGGCGAACTCTGGGGCGAAGCTGGTGGTCAATACTGACATCCACATTGAACATATAAGGTGTGAAATACTTAACACCTGCTAATCCAACAGTGTTAAATTCATCATAAGAGTCGGGAATTTCATTTTCTGAATTGACACCTGCGTAAATTCGCACCCAATCGTTCAAATACCGGTTATAGCTAACTTCTAATTCTGAATTTTGGTTATAATCGGTTTCTATTCGTATATTAAATTCATTGCGAATATTGCTTGAAGTAAAGCTTAATTCAGAAAAATTAGAACTTAATACAGCCAAACCCCAGGAATAATAGTGGTCTGTTTCATCGATGAGTTCCTGTACAGGAAAATTTTCCAAGCGTTCATCTCTTGGGGTATCATAACTGAATACGCGTGCCATACCACCCATCATGTGGTAAAGCACATGGCAATGGAAGAACCAATCGCCGTATTCTTCATTGTAAAATTCAATGGTTACTTTTTGCATTGGTGGCACATTTACCGTATGTTTTAATGGTGAGTGTTCCCCATTTTCATTAATAACCCTGAAATAATGTCCGTGAAGGTGCATCGGGTGATGCATCATGGTTAAATTGTTGAGTGTAATCCGGGTAACTTCTCCACCTTTAATAATAATATTATCTGCTTCTGAAAGTGGGATGCCATTCAAACTCCACACATAACGGTTCATGTTGCCTGTCAGGTTTAAAAGCAATTCGTTTACAGGTATATCCGGATTAAAAGTGGTTTTTTCTTTTGCTTTAAGAAAATTATAGTTAAAATATGTCATGCGCTCATTGTGAGTATAATCTCCGGTTGTGTCTTTGTGTTGCATGGCATTATGGTTCATCTGTTCCATATTAATCCTTTCATCCATAGGTTTATCTCCATCTTTTTGATTCCCCATATTGTCATCATCTATATCCATCATCATTTCCACTTTATTCGGCGGCTTGATTTTTTCGGCAGGAAATAGTTTTCCATTACCCATACGGATTGTAGTATGCCCTGACCCATCCTGGGCAGTGGCTATGATTTCAAGCTGTCCTTCCGGAATAGTTACAATTACATCGTATGTTTCAGCAATGGCAAAGAGAAAACGATTTTTATGAATGGGTTGCACATCAACTCCATCGCTGGCCACCACCATTGGATTGCCTGCACCAAAATCCATCCAATAATAAGTAGAGGCAGAAGCATTTATGAGTCGCAGTCTTACTTTTTCACCGGGTTTGAAAGCAGGGTATTCCAACAGTTTTTTTCCATTGCTTAAAAAAGCCGGATAATAAATATCAGCTATGTCGGCTCCTTCCATCCGGTCGCGCCACATTTTAAGTTGTGCTCCAAATCCCCCTTGCACAATAGCCCTGCTCAAAGGAACGGCCGTACCTTTTTTAACTTGGTACCATTCGTTGCCTCGTTTCAGGTTTCGCAAAACGTTCATTGGTTTTTCGTTAGTCCAATCCGATAAAACTATTGCCAAATCTTTGTCATATTGCAGGCTTTTCTCTTTGGGTTGGATAATGATAGCGCCGTATACCCCCTTTTGTTCTTGCAGCATTGTATGGGAATGATACCAATAAGTGCCTGATTGATTTATCGGTATTCTGTATTGAAATGTAGTCTCCGGTTTAATTGGAGGTGTATTTAAGTATGGAACACCATCAAAAAAGTTTGGAAGTATTATTCCGTGCCAATGCACCGAGGTTTCTTCATCCATTTTATTGATCACATTAATGATTGCAAGGTCCCCTTCTATGAATTCAAGAACCGGCCCGGGAATACTTCCGTTTATAGACATGGCTTTTGCGGTTACCCCACCAAGGGTCTTCTCATTTTGTTCAATCGTAAGGTTATATTCCTTCACAGGTCTCCCCTCCTCATTTCTATCTTCACCTTTTGTACCAACCTGTGCGAAAGTTATTTGTGAAATGAATAATATGCAGATAGCTGTAATTATGATTTTTTTCATTTTATAATTCCTTTTTTCATTTTTTTGGTTACACACAACGACCTTAATAGAAGCGTTTTAATGATTTTTATTTCGTGTTGTGCAAAGTATTTTATTTCGTTTCTAATGCTAATTCAATCTTGAGTATATTGCAAATATCTGTAACATTAACAACTTTATCCAATGTAACACAACTATCTACTAAAAGTTTGACTTTATAATCCGTATGTCCGCTTTTCATAATTTTAAGGCTATCTAACAAATTAGAATCTATAATTAGTCTTTCGTTTAGATAATGATTGTAATTGCTATCAATCACTATTATACAATCATATACCTTTTCATTCTTATCATTTGGTATTAAACTTTTTAAAGTCATTGTATCCGATGTTCCAGAAACAATTTGTTTATTTCGTCTCTGTATTGGTCCGCAAGAAATTAGAAAAATAGCTAAAAGCAGTATTGTAACTCTCATTATGGTTTTTTAATATTTTGCACAACGGCCTCGGGATTGCATCAGTTCAGCCCGATGGATTGCGAAGCAAGACAGTAAAGGGCTGTGCGGAATCCTAATCGGGCTGTATTGAAATCATCCTCGTGATGATAACCGTACGCCAGCGTGTAAAGATAAACTTATTTTATTTTTCATGCAATTATTTTCAGCCAGATTATTCCCGAAGCCGATGATATGCAATAGGGGTCGAAAGTGCGTAGCACGAAGACACCGTCAAGCGTAGCGTATTGCATATCATCGGTTTAAATATGGGGCGTTTGGCATTTTGAAACACCAACCTATCAAACCGCTATATGTTATATTAAATGTAAACATGCTCAAATTTAGCACTATCCGCCAAATGACCTATATTTTTTGTTGTGCGTATGTGCTTGTTATTCATTAGCAATCTTTTTTGTTTTTATAATTGAATATGTTTGTGAAAGTTTAATCCAATCAGTTTTCATACCATGTTTTGTAAAAATGCCAATGAAATCTTTTGGCGTATCTTCTGTTAATTTTGCTATCCCGATAAATAATTTGTCTAGTAGATTTTCCTTTTGCTTTTTTTGCCAATCTAAAATTACAATCTGTCCGTTCGGCTTACATACCCGTATCATTTCTTGAAGAACTTTCTCAATATTAATCTTAGTACCCCCTAATGCATAAGTTGAAACAACATTATCAAACATATTATTATCATATGGGATTTTATAATAATTTCCTTCTCTTAATTCTACATCAGGCACTTTTTTTGAGGCTTGCTTAATCATCCCCATTGATAAATCAATTCCATAACATTTTAATCCTTTTTTATTTGCATGTAACAATAAATCTCCTGTACCACAAGCAACATCAAGAACATTACCTGAGGTTAGATAATCGACAACAACTCTGCGATATTTTTTGGGTAGGAATAATCCTAATATTATATCATAAAGCGATGCAAACTTGTCATATGTATTATTGCTCCATATCT
>JAQIDD010000170.1 GCA_027858215.1 Candidatus Delongbacteria bacterium
CACTTTGTTTGTTGAATCTGTTCTTAATGCGTAATCTTTTCTGCTATCCTCCCAGCCTATAATTTTATATTGTTCATTATTGATGATTGTGTCTCTTTTACTAATCATATCTCCAACATACCATGTATATTCCGGGCAACATGAAGATGCATCTAATTCCCACCGAACACTGTCAAGAGGGAATACATTGTTTTGTGCATATCCTGCTGTCAGGTATGGAATAAGCAATGCTAATAAAAACGTTTTTTTCATAACGCATTTTTGTAAATTTTCCATCCCCACATCAAATCTTTCCATAATCCCCATAAAGATAACAAATCTTCTCGCCAAAACCAAATAAAATGCTGGTAATATGTCGGTAATTATACCAGTTACCACCCACCCCCCCTTATATTAACAACGTGTTTTGAATGGGGAAAACCAAGCAATTTTTATTACTATTTTGCTGCACTTCCATGATTTTATCATTCTGGCCGGATTATCCCAGCAAAGATGATTTTTTCTTCAATGAAGATGAGTATTAAGGTTATTTTTCCCTTAAGATTTTTTTAACCCAACCCACAGGAGATGTGGGTTTTTTTGTAAGTTCAAATCTGCAAGTGGTTTGAGATTATAAAAAATCCATTACTTTTATGCAGCCTTATAAACATTTGACACATCTAAACATAAAAATATATATTTATGAAAAAAGTGTTCCTTCTCTCTCTTGCCATGTTAGCAATCAATCTTGTGTTTGCAGATAACTGGAAAAAAATCAACAGCAATGCTCCGGCTGAACCACAAATCTCATTGATGGCTTCTCAGAACAATTATCAAACAATTCAGTTCAATCTGAATGCCTATGCACTACACCGTGTGCAAACTCCGCGGGGTGAAGCTTTCACAATAACATCCCCGGAAGCAAGTTCTTTGCTCCACAAAGGCGCACCGGACATGCCCAAGCTGACTGCTTCAGTCATTATCCCGGACAAAGCCGGGATTGAATTGGAAGTCATCTACAACGATTACATTGAAATTGAAAACATTGATGTAGCCCCGTCAAAAGGGAGCCTGCTCAGAACGCAAGACCCGGAGCAGGTGCCTTATACATACAGCGAGGTATATAACCAGGATCAGTATTTTCCAACCAGGGAGGCTGTGTCTTCTGAACCATACATCATCAGAAATTACAGGGGCATCAGCGTTACAGCGTTTCCTTTCAGGTATAACCCTGTGCAAAAAACACTGCGTATCTACACCGACATAACTGTACAAATCAATCATACAGAAGGAGCATCTATAAATATACTGGAAAGAAACAAAAACCTCAGTGTTTCCGAAGACTACCGGGATATTTATAAAAACCATTTTTTGAATTACCGCGAAGCCAAATACACCCCGCTTGACGAAGGCACTCCCGGCCGCATGCTGATCATTGCCCATGATGATTTTATGGATGAAATGGAACCCTATGTCACCTGGAAGCGTGAAAAAGGCATTGAAACACAAATAGCAGGGATGACAACCGTAGGTTCAACCGCTGCAGACATCGGTACGTACATTGAAAATGAATTCAACACAAACGGCTTAAATTACGTGTTGCTGGTTGGCGATGCCCCACAGGTACCCACAAACGAAGTAAACAACGACAGCGACAATGAATATGTTTACCTGCTTGGCAGCGATCACTATGCCGACTGTTTCATTGGCCGTATCAGCGCCGAAACCGGAGCAGATGTTACCAATCAAATCAACAAAATCATTGACTACGAACGTGATTATGACAACACCAACACATGGTTGGAAAATGCACTCGGGTCTGCTTCCAACGAAGGGGACGCCAGTACTGGCGATGACGGGGAATCCGATGCCCAACACATGGATAACATCAAAACAGACCTTGACAATTACGGCTATGCGGTTACTGATGTTTATCAGGACGGAGGAACCAATGCGCAATTGTCCACAGCCGTCAATGCAGGAACCGGTGTCATCAATTACGTGGGACACGGAAACGTAACCGTTTGGAACAACACAAATTATACAAATACTGATGTCAATGGCTTAACCAATGACAACAAATACCCTTTCATCTGGAGTGTGGCCTGCCTGAACGGAGACTTTAAAGAAAACACCTGTTTTGCTGAAGCCTGGATGCGAGCCACAAACGGAGAAACTCCAACGGGAGCCATTAGTATCCTGGCCTCAACAATAAACCAGTCATGGGCAGACCCCATGGATGCACAGGATGAAATGAATGACCTGCTTATTGAATCTTACGTTGACAATGTCAAACGTACTTTTGGCGGCCTTTCTTTCAATGGCATGTTCCACATGGTGGAAGAATACGCATCTGCCAGCGGCCCGGGAATGGCTGATACATGGATACTATTTGGGGACCCCTCACTTATGGTGCGCACAAAAACCCCGGCTGATATGACAATATCTCACAGTGATATCATCAGTGTAGGAGAAACAAGCTTTACTGTCAGTTGTGACGCTGAAAATGCATTGGTTTCACTGACAAAAACCGATGCGGGTGAAACCGTGATCATTGGCACCGGGTACGTGCAAAGTGGTTCTGTTGATGTGCCCATTGATCCTTTTACAGCGCCGGGAAACATGAACATTACCGTTACCGCTTACAATAAGGTCACATACCAGACAGACATCACCGTCATTGTACCGGAAGGCCCCTATATGGTCTTAAATGATGTGGTTATTGATGATGCAGCAGGCAACAACAATGCCGTACTCAACAATGGGGAATCCGCCCTGCTTGATGTTACCCTTGAAAACGTTGGCGTGGAAACAGCCACAGGCGTAAGTGCAGATATCTCCACCACACTTCCCGACTGCACCATCACTGATAACACCGAAACCTATGGCGATATTGCCAGCGATGCCACAGCAAGTGCTGATGATGCGTACGATATCTCTGTTGTGGATGGCATTGCCGACCAAACCATCATTCCTATAGAGTTTGTCATCACAGACAATGATACGGGCGTATGGAATGCCAGCCATAGCATTACCGTTCATGCACCTGAACTCAACATCAGCTTTGATCACGTTGATGACGCTACAGGCAACGGAAACGGCATCATAGATCCCGGCGAAGAAGTTACCGTGTATTTTCTCGCTGAAAACACCGGTCATAACCTGACCGTTGCAGGAAACTGTAACATAAACATAACTGAGAATGCTTCTGCTGTAGAAACGGATGTGGCTGTGAGTGAATTAACTGCCGGCAATTCCGAACTTGTTGCGTTCACTGTCAATGTGGATGCCGGGGTACCCTCGGGCAGCTCCATGCCTGCAGATTTGGTATATACCAGTGGTGAATATTCCAGTTCTACCAGTGTCAACCTGCCCATCAGTTTACAACTGGAAGACTGGGAAAGCAATGATTTTTCTTCGCATTACTGGCAAAATGACGGAACTTCACCATGGACAATCGTCGGATTAAATGAAACAACCAATGATTACCCTTATGAAGGCGATTACTGTGCCCGTTCCGGAAGCATTGGTGACGGTGAAACCACCACGCTTGAAATCATTATTGATGTTACCACGGCAGGCGATTTGAGCTTTTATAAGAAAGTTTCTTGTGAGGAAACTATGTATGGATATTACCTTGATTTTCTTGCTTTTCATATTGATGGAAACATGCAGGATCAATGGGCGGGTGAAATAGACTGGTCACAAGAAACATACAGCC
>JAQIDD010000253.1 GCA_027858215.1 Candidatus Delongbacteria bacterium
ATAAATATCACCGAAAAAAATTGTACCAGCAAGAGGGTATATTTTATAAAAATGGCAATTGGTACAACAGAAACAATGAAATGATTACACCACGCACACCTGAATGCCATCATTTACAACAATACATTGCTCACAAATACAACATTAATATACCGCAAAATTGGAGACACTGGAATGGTGGTGTATTTCTTTTCAAAAAAGAGGCAAAAAATTTCATGGAATACTGGCATAAAATCAGCCTCAAAGAATTTGAATGCAAGGAAACAAAAACAAGAGATCAGGCTACCCTTGCCGTAAGTGCATGGAAATTTGGCTTACAAAATCAAAAAACCTTACCCCAACAATTTAATTTTATCGCAGAATATGCTGATACTGATATCCGGTGGTGCTCGGAAACAGGATACACCTTCGATGGTTATAAATCCACGTTTCAACCCACGTTCCTACATCTTTATCATCACTGGGGAGATACATCATGGAGCATTTGGCAATCGGTGCTATACATTGGAAAAGACAAAGGGATTTTATAGATAGTTACGGGCAGTATTTGCCATCCTATGCAGGTTTTTTATCATTCCTTCTGTTTAAATTTCACAACGTACACAGGATGATATTTACTGCGCCCATTTAGGCGTTCATCACCATCAAATGTCCAATATAATTGTGGTATGGTATCACTGACAACATGTTTTTCAGTCATATCCTTCTGTTCTATGAGGTAATAAACATCATTTTCCGGTTTACCATTTGATACAGGAACAATGTCTCCTGAGAAATAAGTCAAATAATACAGCGTTACATGGTTTACTTTTGTTTCCTGGCTGTAAGTTTTCAATTTAATATCCGGATTATCTTGCACTATCTGTTTGCATTTTTCTTTTGTTGGCAAAATAAAGTTTTCTGTATCTGAATAATATCTCATATCTCCGACTCCTTTCCAAAAAACTAAAACAAAACCGGAAATTAATAAAACATTAATGGACTGTCTCCATAAGCAATAAATACCCAAACCAATAATTAACACGAGCCATGTATTTATATACCCTGTAATGAATCCCGGAATAATCAGCACAACAAAAATAAGGTAAGCACGCAAGGCCTTCTTCCATGTTCCACTGGTAAAATCCGGCAACAAAACTAAAAGCACATCAAACATTACCGGCACAAACATCAAGCTGTAATAAGGTAAATAATAAGGACTTACCCAGAAAACACTCACCCCGGCAATTGTAGTGAGCAGCAGGTACGATAACTTTTTTGACTTTAAAATGCGATGCATATTTTCCTTTAACAACACGAGTGGTAAAAACAAAGCCAATGGCATAAAAGCTGCCATATTAAGGCCAGGGAATGAAATACAATGGGCAACAATTTCTTTGAAAGAAAACATATCTACAACCAATGTCTCAGCTACAAACTGCTTAAGATAAGGAAGCAGATCAGATTGCATACTGTACAACCCAAAATACCCGCCGATAATGAGTAATAAAACAAATATGCCATACAAATGTGGCAGGCTGAAAAGGTATTTTAATTTCTTGTTGATTATCAACGCGATCATTAGGGAAACAAATTGGACCCACAATGCAGGAATACCCTTGGTTAAAAATGCCAAACTGGTTAATGCATAGCCGAAAATAAAAAGCCTGTAATATCTGCCTGAAGAAGCATACCTAAAATTGAGGTAAATCAGAGGAACTAAAAACAGAACAAATAAAACATCAAGGTTTAAGATGAATGACAAATATCGCGTTACATACATGGATGACAAATACATAAACACCACAAAAAGCGCATGCTGCCATCCCCTGTGTTTTTTCAATAAAAAGAAAATGACTAAACCACCCAGCAGCAATAAACTTACAGATACAGAACGGCAAGCGCCTTCAGGATTATCGCCATCAACAAACGGGATAAGGAGCCAATTAAAAAGAGGTGGTTTTTTATAATAGGGTTCGCCCTGTATTGTGGGAATAATATATTCACCACGCATTTTCATTTCAAGGCTAACCAATGCTCTGCGCTTTTCTTCCGGATTTTGGGAAAAAGAATATTTTCCCAGGTTCAAATAAAAAACAGGTATCAGCACTATAATCCCGGCTATTAAAATCACCTTTTGGTAAATGCGTAAGCTTAAGGGTTTTAATGGTTTGCTGGATAAATCTTCTTTACCATTTGCTATATATCTAAAAAGCTGCTGCTTTAGCCAGTTTATTTTTTTAAAACCGTTGCTCTTTCTATAAATACCAATTATAAAAAATAACAACAGCAATAAGAAATACACTTGCAATACAGGAAGTACATTTATTAAGAACAGCGCAATCGAAATCATTGGGTTTTTGGACGGAAATTGCATCTTATAATGCAAGTCACCCGTGGAAAAACTCAACTTATGTTTCGTTACATTATCATCATCAACAGATAACGCTTGTTCATCACCTGCTATACTGACTTGTATTGATTTCCATGGGCGAAGGTTTAAACGTAACGTATCACCGGAAGTATTAGAGTAACGCAATTCTTTACCCATTGGGGTTTCTGCAATAACTTTATAAGATTGGTCAGACCACAATTCTAACTTTACAAATGATTCAGTGCGTACACAATAGATTAAAAACAATATGATGGCAATCAGATGTACTAACCCAAAAACTTTCCATAATTTATGTTTTCCTGCAAATAGTTTCATCGTCTGGATACCCTGATAATTGCTTTGAAATTGTTCATCATCAACTTTATGATTTATAAATTGAATAAATTAACAATTGTCAAAGTTATTAAAACAAAATAATTATATATTTGTCAATGCAATGTTTTTTGTTGTAATATCAGAGAAATATATAAAAAATATCTGTAAGCTGTTGCATTGGAATCATCTTATATATCATGACCTGCGCATCAAAATATTAACATTTAACATCAGAACAAAACAACCCTGGCTGAAACAAAAAACATTTACAAATTGTAACAATCATAATCCGAGCAAATTATGAACACAACTCCCCCTCCATATTTATCTTTAATTATCCCTGTTTATAATGAAGAAAAAAATATCATCCCTTTATTTGATGCCGTTTTCGACACCTTTAAAAAACAATCATTTTCATATGAAATTATTTGCATTGACGACGGAAGCATTGACGATAGTTTCGTTTTTCTAATCGATATTGCAAATGATAACAACCAGGTTAAAATAATACGGTTCAAAAAGAACTTTGGTCAAACTGCTGCCATGGATGCAGGCATAAGTTACTCAAAAGGAGAAATCATTGTGTTTCTGGATGCTGACATGCAAAATGACCCATCAGACATTCCCACATTATTGAGGAAAATTGAAGAAGGCTATGATATTGCCAGTGGATGGCGTACGAACAGGAGGGATAAACTCTTTTTGAGAAAAATTCCTTCAAAGCTTGCTAACTCCCTCATCAGAAGGCTTAGTGGAGTTAAAATTCATGACCTTGGTTGTTCACTTAAGGCTTACAAAAGGGATATGATTAAAGACATTCATTTATATGGGGAAATGCACAGGTTTTTACCTGTAATCGCTGCCAGAAAAGGAGCTAAAATCGTAGAACTCCCTGTTAAACATCACGCCCGGAAACACGGAAAGTCCCATTACAACCTCAATCGAACCTTTAAAGTATTACTTGATCTTATAACCGTACAATTCATAAGTGCTTACAGTACCAAACCTATTTACTTGTACGGTGGTTTTGCCCTGTTAAGCTTGTTTTTAGGATTATTATCCGGACTGGCTGTGATTTTAATGAAAATCTTTTATAACACCGACATGACAGGGAATCCGTTTCTGTTATTGACAGTATTGTTTATGCTTATCACCATAATTTTGGCACTCATGGGTGTCCAAACGGAAGTGTTAATTCGTATTTACCATCAACAGGGAAAAACAAACCATTACTTTGTCAATGAAACCATAAACATCACTAAAGAAGAAAAATGGGCAAGTGAAAAGAAACACCAGGAATGAGCAAAACAAAGCAAATCATATTGTTGAATCCTCCCGGGAAAAAGCAATATTTTCGGGACTATTACTGCTCCAAAATATCCAAAGCACGATATTATTATCATCCGGTTGATTTAATCTACCTGAGTGGCAGACTGGCACAAATTGCTAATGTTTTCTTTATTGATGCCATTGCTGAAAAAATGGATCAAAATCAGTGTTTATCAAAAGTAAAACGCATTGCCCCCGATGTTATTGTTTTTCTCAGTTCTGCGCCCGCCTATCACGAAGACATGGAGTTTATTTTAACTGTGAAAAAAGCATTTCCCCCGTGTAAAATGGTAGGCACTGGTGATGTCTTCAATGAATTCAGAACCAGGAGCCTTTATGAGAACAAGCAACTTGATGCCATTTTTACGGACTTTTCCACCCCGGATATCATTCAATACCTCACAAAAGATAAAAACGACAGTCACACCATTCCCAATATTATTTACCGTCATCATCAACACATTGTGGAAGGGCAGGAACATCACACCAAGGGAGACTGGATAGTACCACTGCCCTTATGGGACAAAGTCAACCTGAAAACTTATCATTTTCCATTTGCAAAAAAGAAGCCTTTTGCAAGTATCCTTACCGATTTTGGGTGTCCCTTTCATTGTGATTTT
>JAQIDD010000297.1 GCA_027858215.1 Candidatus Delongbacteria bacterium
GAAATATGTTGACAGGACGTGAAGCTCAACTATGGTAATCTGTCGGGTGCTTCGGTACCGGCATCCTATCATGAGCTGCTTGTTAACGGAAAACTTAAACCAGGCATGCACATCTTGACATCCGTTGCCGGCCTTGGTGGTGAATACGGTGGATTTTCATACATTGTACCTGAGGCGGTAAAATTTGATTCCAAAGGCAGCATGCTGGAGGGGAAAACGGTTTTTATCACCGGCAGCACAGGAGATTTGGCTCAAAAAACCATCGAAAATCTGGCTGAGCAACAAGCCAATTTGCTGTTGCATTACCGTGATGATAGAAAAGTGGCCGGATTGAAAGACAAACTTAAAAAATATACCGGAAACATACAGTACCTGAAAGCTGACCTGGCCAACTCTGAGGAGGTGGAAAACATGGCTAAAGACATACAATCACAGGGAATAGCTCCCGATTATGTAATTCACCTCGCAGCAGCCACTGGAAATTTGAAACGTGCTTCGGAAGTCACTGACAAAGAAATGCAGGAAGTGGAACATGTCAACCACCGGGCAGCGCGTATCATCATCGAAACCTTGTTTGATGACATAAAAGAAGCTGTGCTTTTTGTCGGGTCTGTTGCCGAAGAAGCCTTTTTCAGCGGATCGTCGGCCTATGTGGCCTCAAAAAGGGCACTTCACGCCTATGCTGTTGACCTGGCAATGCGGTATTATCAACACAACAAACGGGTTGTGTATTACATGCCCGGAATCATTGACGGCGGGATGATGGGCAAACTCAGCGAAGCACAAAAAAGTGCATCCATGCAATCTGTACGTCAAACCAGTCTCATTGAGCTGGACAAGATTGCCGACAACCTGGTAAAATCGTTGTACCTGCCAAAAGTACAAGGCGTTGAAGCCGAATACGAAGGGGCATTGATGGTACGACGGGACGGCTATTTAAAGGAGGATTTATCATGAACAATTTCATTTTCAGCGGATACGGACACGCTGCCGGCAGGCATGAAATCACCAATGCCGATATCATGGCAGCCATCAGGAAAGAATTTTTGAAAGGATTCAGGGAAGACAAAATCATCCGCAGCGACAACTATCAGGCTTTCCTGAAAAATCACCCCACCGTCTCCCCTTTTGACTATTTTGCAGGATACAAAATGGGGTTTTTCAAACGCCGGCATGTCAGGCCTTTCCCACCTGTACGAAAAAAACTGTTTTATGCCGAAACCTCCCTCGAACTTGGTGTAAAAGCCATTCACAATGCCATCAGCGATGCCGGATTGCAAATAGGCGACATTTCCGCCTGGTTTGCCAGTACCGTATCACCACATGAGCAGGCACCGGGCATTGCAGCCACCATCAAAGCCTTCTTTACGGATTTTGACAACAACACACCAGTCGTCTCACTAGCCTCCGGTTGTTCGGGTTTCAACCTGAACCTTCAGCATGCAGTGGAATACCTGAAATCCCATCCGGAAGCAAAACATGTTGTGGTAGCCCACACCGAAACCATGTCGGATTTTCTTACCGAGCGGATAAAATTTGTCCCGCTGGTCACCTTTGGTGATGCTGCTGCAGCCGTTGTGCTTACCCGTACAGAATCACACACACGCGAAGGCCTCTTGCACATCAGCAACTTTCAGGACATGCACATGGTGGATTTTGTGGGCGTTGACAAAGCAAGCAATTTGTATATGGGTGATTCGGTGATCAAAGACAGGGCCATTGTCAATATGAGCAAAGCCGGCAGTGATATGCTGCAAACCACAGGCTGGGAAACCACATCTGTTGACTTGTTTGTACCACACCAAACCGGCAACGCCATTCTCATTCCCACAGCAAAAAACATTGGGTTCACTGACAAACAGCTATATACTGATGCGCAAAAATTGTATGGCAATGTATCAGGGGCCACCATTCCAATAGGTTTATCCTTGCTGCATGATGCCAACAAATTGAAACCGGGGATGAAAATCCTGAGTGCTGTGGCTGGTGTTGGCGGCAAATACGGGGCTTTCAGTTACCTGGTACCGGAAACACACCAGACTAAAGCATCTGTACTGCATAAAAAAGACCTGGCAGGAAAAACCTGCCTGATAACGGGAAGCACAGGTGCCCTGGGCACAGAAATAGCATTGGAAATGGGCAAAAGGGGCGCTAGCTTGTTTCTGCATTATGCACATAATGAAAAAGCAGCAACAAAACTGGCTGAGGATGTCAAAAAACAGGGGGAAAAAGCCACTTGTATCCAGGCAGATTTTACAAATAAGGAAGACCTCAAGGCCCTTGTTGATACCATATTCAGTAGAACGGATAAACTGCATTACCTTGTCCATGCGGCAGGCATCAGCGAAAACCTCAACAAGCAGGACATTCCCAATGAGGCAGACATTATGCAAATCAATTGCTTTGCCCCGCTGGAAATCAGCAAAAAGCTGCTTCCCCTGCTAAAGGAAACCGTTCTGTACATTGGCACGGCTGCTGAAGACATCCCGATAGCAGGCTTCGCGGGTTTTACAGCATCAAAATCCTGTTTGCACGGCTCGGCAGGCAGTGCAGCAGGCGAATACATATCACAAGGCATCCGTACCATTTATTATATGGCCGCTTTGCTTGACAAGGGCACCAGTGAAAACATTCCTCCCAAAGATGCGTTTAATTTTATGCTGAAAAACGGCCAGGAAACGCCCGTGCCGGTAAACGAAACAGCATACCGGATTGTCAGTTCGCTGTATATACCCAAGGTGCTGGGCGTGCAGAACAGCTACGAAGGCCCCATGGTAGTCCGCCGTGACGGGTATGTGCTGGAAACGGATGTGTGATAACTTAAAACTATGCTTTTGTTTTTTTATCCTGAAATGCAGAAATGTAATTAGAAACAAATAAGGATGTTTTTACAGACAAGCGTTAAACAATAATTAAAAATATTATGTCGAATAAAATACATAGCATATTAAACAAAGAAGCGTTGAATAAACAAGATATTGTGTTCTTGCTTGAATTAGATGAAAAAGATCAGCAATTGTTATTTAAAAAAGCTGCTGAAGTAAAAGCTGCTTATGTAGGGAAAATTACCTGGTTCAGGGGACTGATTGAATACTCCAATATTTGTTCCAAGAACTGTTATTATTGCGGGATACGATCAGGCAATAAACAAACAAAACGATATGAATTAACTGATGAGGAGGTGTTGTCAGCTGCACAGTTTGCAATAGATCATCAATATGGTTCTCTTGTATTACAATCCGGAGAAAGAAGTAACCGCGATTTCACTGCTCACATCACAAAATTACTAAAAGCAATCAAGCAATTAAGCAGCCCTGCGCTGGGAATTACATTATCCATGGGTGAACAAAGTGAAAAAGTATTTCGCGAGTGGTATGATGCAGGGGCACACAGATATCTGTTACGCATAGAAAGCTCCAATCCGGATTTGTATCATAAGCTGCATCCGGATGACGATATTCACAACTTTGAAAAACGCCTTGCTGCGCTGAGACTTTTAAAGAAACTAAACTACCAGACAGGCACAGGCGTAATGATAGGCACGCCTTTTCAAACGACAGAACATCTTGCCAATGACCTTATATTTATGCGAAATTTTGATATTGACATGTGTGGCATGGGGCCCTATATTGAAAATGCAAACACACCGCTGTATAAACACAAAAGCAGGTTATTGCCACTGAAAGACAGGTTCCGGTTAAGTTTGAAAATGATTGCCATATTACGAATCATGATGAAAGATATTAACATTG
Organism: Candidatus Delongbacteria bacterium; assembly: GCA_027858215.1. GTDB lineage: Bacteria > Bacteroidota > Bacteroidia > Bacteroidales > ML635J-15 > JAQIBY01. Next base: position 3,753 of record JAQIDD010000297.1, read on the forward strand.
CTGCAGCCACAGCTATGCAGGCCATTGATCCACTTGGCAGGGAAAAAGCTATCATGGCAGGCGCCAATGTCATAATGCCGAATATTACCCCGGGTAAATACAGGAATGACTACGATCTTTATGAAAATAAGCCCTGTACAAATGAAGAGGCATCAGACTGCAACACTTGTCTGGAGGTCAGAATAGGAATGACTGGTGATAAGATTGGCTATGGAGCATGGGGAGATTCGAAACATTATTTCACACGGAGGAAAAACCCATAAAAACCAGGGTTTTACTGTAAAACCTAAAACATTTATCGCACAAGTTTCACTACGCCTGTTTCCTCATTTTCAACTCCAAAAATATCTTCATACACACATATCCACGGGTAAAATCCAGCCGGCAGTAATTTGTCACCTTTAATTACATCACCTTGTAATGTTCCGTCCCAGGCTCCTTCACCACAGCCATCACAACCTCGCTCACTATCATAAGTAGTTGTGCTAAACACCAATTCACCCCAGCGGTCATATATCTTCAATGAAAATTCATTGGGATCAATGCCTACTCCACAAACAGTAAAACAATCATTTTCACCATCATAATTCGGGGTAAATGCAGTTGGAGCATAAAAAGTCAAATAATCCTTAACTTTAAGTATTTTACGAGCCGAATCACGACAGTTATAACGATTAGCAGCCCGCATTATAACTTCAAAATGACCTATCTCTTCATAAGTATGAACAGGATTCCATGTGCTGGAAAGCGTTGAATCACCATCTCCAAAGTACCAGTAAATACTATCTGTATTGCTCACAACCGGATAAAACTCAACCGTAGGATCCAGAATGCTTATTACATTCGGTTCTGAATAAAAATCAACATCCGGTTCCGGATACACCCTGATCATTTGTGTCTTAGTCTTTCTTTTCTGACAACCAAATTCATCAGTAATCAACAATGTCACATCATAAAGCCCACTATTGCTATAAATATTATTAGCTTCGCTACCATATGCAAAAGCATTATCTCCAAATACCCATTGATAAGTATAAGTATCAGTTGGATCAAGAGCATTAAAATTTATGGATGCGGGGGGACAATCAGCAGTAACATCAGAAACAAAATTATTGGAAGGTAAATCCAGGACAGTAATGTATAATGAATCATAAACAGCTGGTGTTTCACAGGCATCATTTACTTTTATTTTATACCATCCGGAATATGATGGTGTAAATGCATAAGGTGATGTAATGATATTGTTTCCATTGAGAATCACCTCGTACGGGCCACCATTACCACCACTGATTTCAAATTCCAGTTGTGTGCTTTCACCTTTACAAATAGAATCACTTTCAGCATAAAAATTCAGTATCTGTAATTCAGGATATACATTTACATTACTGGTTGCTGTTGCCGAACAATTATGTGCATCTGTAACTTCCAGTGTATAGACGGATGTTTCCTCCGGAGATACAGTTACAGCATGTCCAAACCATTCAAAATCGTCAGGACCATACCAGTGAAAAGTATAGGGTGGTGTTCCTCCTAACACTGCAGTTGAAAATGAGGCAGTTCCACCAATACAAATTTGTCTGTATCCGGCCCCTGAAATAATTATTTCATCAGGGTCAACCAGATTAGTTGATAACACCCGGTTGCACCCATTAGCATCAGTTATGGTGACTTCATGTAATCCTGCAGATAGATTATCTGCTGAATCTGTCTGGTGTCCCTGAGTCCATTGGTATGAATAAGGAGGTACTCCACCGAAAACATCTACCCATGCAGATCCATCAGAACTTCCAGGGCATAAAGGATTTTCACTGTAAATATACCCAATTAATGTATCAGGTTCAGTAATACTATAAGCTGTATCAGCACTGCAACCATATTGATCGGTGACTGTTAAAGCATAAGATCCGGCACAAATATTTGAAAGCGTATTTCCATCACTTTCCCAGGAATAATCATAAGGACCAATGCCTCCATTCACAGTTGCAACAGCTTCTCCATCACAAACCCCATGACAATTCACATTTTCTAAATCAAGGTCAAGAAACATTTCAGGACTAACGGTAACATTTACAGCAGAGGTGTCTGAATAACAACCATTAGCATCAACAGCAAATACTTGGTAAGTTGTATCATTATCTGGTGAAACCGTAAATGATGCACCTATGGGGCTAAAATTTGTTCCATTGCCCCAGTAAAAAGTATAAGGGCCGGTTCCCCCTGAAACAGATGCATCAAGCTCTTCTGATTCACCATAACAAATTACCACATCATAATCAGCCGACATAGAGATTTGCCCTGGCTCAGAAACCACTGCTTCGATAGAGGCAGAACATCCATTTGCATCAGTTACTGTCAATCCATAGATACCAGCACCAACACCACTTATATCTTGAGTATTATCGCCATTACTCCAATTGTAGGAATAAGGAGAAGTTCCACTCGTTACATTGACATATACTTCACCATCATTACCACCGTAACATGATACATCAACCGACATAAAATCCAATGTTGGGCCGGGAACATCATTAATTGTATAAGGGCCTGACTGTGCTACACAGCCATTAGCATCTGTCACTTCAAGCATGTAATCTCCACCACCAACATAATCAAGATCTAAAGCAGAACCTACTTGTGTAGATGATGAATTATACCATGCATATGAATATGCCGGGGTTCCAGCTGAAACAATTATTCCAGATATAGACCCATTGGATTGTCCACAACTGGCATCAACAATAACCATACTTACATCATCAATAGATGGTCCACCGATATCATTGATTGTAAAAGGCCCTGCATATTCCTCACATCCATTGTCATCAGTTACTGTTAAGGAGTATGTGCCTGAGGGAATATTTGTTAAATCAATACTTGTGCCTACCTGTGTACCGCTATTGTTTTCCCATGTATATGCCAGGGGAGCAGCTCCTCCTGACACATTAATCCCTGTAATGGAACCATCACTGGCACTACAGTTAGCATCAGTAATATTCACACCAGAGGTATTCACAGAAGGGCCAGATGTTCCTGACAAAGTAACAGAAGCTTCAGCAGTACACCCATCATAATCTGTCACGGTAACACTATAATCACCATTGGATAAATCTGTTATGGATTCAACATTGTCACCATTATTCCAACTATATGTATAAGGTTCAGTTCCCTGATCTGGATTTGCCGAAGCTGAACCATTCGTATCTCCACAAGTTGGATCCGTTGCATCAATGGTAACTGTTAAATCACAAGGGGAAGTATCACAGCTGCCTGCTTCAATTGAAATGTCATCAATATAATAATAGGCAAAACAACCTCCTGACTGCATGTCACATGTAACACCAGTATCCACAAAGTTCACATCGCTCATATCCCTGAAATTGCCAATGTATATCCATTCTTCCCCACCTGTGGCAATAAAACATTCTTCATGTAACACCCAGTTGCTCGTATCTGATAATTGACCTCCTGATGTTGTCACGGTTGGAGAATAAGGTAATGCAGTTGTGTAATTCTGCCCACCTCCAAAATAATTAATATACTCATCTGTGATAAGGATGCCTATTTGTTCAACAGAATAAGGAGATTTATCGGACAAACTCCACCAAAAACGTACTTTATATTCTGTGCCTGCTGTCACTGGGCTGGTTACCTGTATCCTCATATATTCACGGTAATCACCGGCTATTCCTCCCATGGAACCATCATAACAAATTATTCCGGCATAGGCTTCTCCTGTATGAGCGTGTTGATAGCCCTGGATATTATCAGGAACATCCATAGACGGAGCCGTTGGGAAAAATGATGTATAACAAGCATTGTAATAATCTGGTGATGCAGAGTCTGGTGTAGCCCAGCCATCAGCGTTACTCAACTCACTAGGTCCCATAGGGCAACTTGAATAATCTTCAAGGCTGTAATTGGGAACCAAATTCTGGGCATTTAAAATCGCCCCAAAGAAAAATGCCATGATAAATATAAAAACAAACTTTTTCATACGATATTAATTAGAATCTCATAAAACACATAAAAACAATTCATCATACTTGTGTCAAAGAGACGTAATTGTTCAAATATAGTTGCTTTTTAATAAAATAAATAAGTTTTAAAATGCACCAGATAACAATTGTTAAACATTGTTTAAGCTTTCACACTATCAAACATGTCCTTATGCACCGTAAAAGTCAGGATTTTCAGGCGGATATAATCCACGTGCATAAAGTAATAACCAAATTTGTTCGAATCCTCTCCCACGTTGCGTGAACCACTGCTTGAGTCTTTTACCAGGTACCACATATCCCCTTTGAATTTCTGATATCCAATGATATGCATGATGTGATCATCGCTCGTGGAATTGTTATCAAACCTGAATTCCCTTGCATTGGCATTGATGTTTTTTGAAGCAATATCAAAATCCGGTATCACAGCTGCATTTGTGTTTCTCGAAAAACCGGCTTCACTGACATCGCCCCCAATGGCAACTGAATAACCTTTCTTTAGTGCCTCATTTAATAACTCCATAAAATGCTCAAGAGAAAGGTTCCAATAGGCATCGCATTTCCACCAGTTGTCCGGGACCTTATACATTGCTTGTTCGTTATAAGGGAATTCAATGGTTGACATGACATCCACATAATCATCTGTTTCAAATTTTAAATATGTATCACGGAAACTTGCCGGGGTGTATTTTTTTCCTTTGTATTCAAAGGCTTCAGGTGGTTCCCCAATGTGATGATGCATGATTGATTTGATGGTAGATATTACCGTGTTTTCGTTCCATACTGCGGCTGTTTTTACATGTTCCAAATAGGTTTTCATTTCCTTGACCATGTTAGCGTGCGTATGATAGGTTCGTCCTTCGGGCAGGCCTGAATAAACATCATCAGGGACAGCACCATGCAGTTTGATCATGCGGGTTACAGCATTTGCCTGGGATCCCTGGGAAAAATGCGATTTTCCGCGTGTTTGCACAAAACGCCTTGCTTTTTCAACGTATTCCCAATAAACTGTGTGTATTTCAGACAATTTTACCGGATCTCCCCCGAGCCGTTTGTGTTCGGATTCAAAAAACGAAGTCCCGCCATAAGCCCAGCATGTCCCGGCATTCCCCTGTGACAAATTGGGTTGTGCCCAAACCTGAGTGTAATCATCAGGATTATCAGGCAGTTTTATCCCCGACTGATCCATCACCAGGTGTTTTTCCTGGGGTTTCTTGTTGAGTTCCTGATTTACTTTTCTGACGTCTTTCAGGATAACCTGTTGATAAAAACCAGGTTCATAAGCCTTGTATTTCAACTGATCATGTTGGCCGCTTAGGGAAACAGACAAATAAAACACAGCAACGATAAAAACAGCTACTCTTTTCATATAAAATTCTTTTTGGCGTGAATATAAAGAAAGATTTTTGAATGGTAAAATGTGTACCTCCATTACCGTAATTTGCCTGCACTTAAGGGGACTTCTATTAATTCTTTCGCATCAAGATTTTCAGCGTTTTTCATAGACAATGAAAATTTTTGAAGCACTATCGGGATAATGCAATAAAATTTGTTTCTTGAAAGAAAAGAATTATTAG
>JAQIDD010000358.1 GCA_027858215.1 Candidatus Delongbacteria bacterium
GATTACCCCCTCAACATGACATTGTATGATGCCCGTGGACAGGTAGTAACAAAAAAACATTTAGACAATCCGGAAATTTTGCTGCCTGAAACATCCAGTGGAATGTATTTTCTCCGGCTTTTCAATGGCACCGAAAGCGCTGTAATAAAACTTATGATCAAATAAATGTGTTTCTGCACGGTACGATATTTCATCGTAATTTTTTCAGGGATTGTTTTATTTAACCATTGCATTGTATTTACGGCTATAATTGCTAATTTTGCCGTTTCAAAATCCCACAGCACAGCTGTATATTTTGAATGAAATCCCCGCATCTGTGAGATTGAGATAAGGAATTGAAGGAGAACTTCTTAGCAGGTGTGTGATTTATTAATCTATTAAAATTTATTTGTTAAGTGGAAATCAGAAATATTGCAATAATTGCCCATGTTGATCATGGCAAAACCACACTGGTGGACAGAATGCTTCATCAGGTAAAATTGTTCAGGGAAAACCAGGATGTTGGTAAACTCATACTGGATTCTAACGATCTGGAACGGGAACGTGGAATTACCATATTATCAAAAAATGTATCAGTGCGTTATAAAGGGTGTAAGATCAACATCATTGACACCCCCGGACATTCCGATTTTGGCGGAGAAGTGGAGCGTGTGCTGAATATGGCCAACGGCGTTTTATTACTCGTGGATGCCTTTGAAGGGCCAATGCCACAAACACGTTTTGTGCTTCAGAAAGCACTGGAACTCGGACTGAAACCTTTATTGGTCATTAACAAGGTTGATAAACCCAATTGTAAACCTGATGAGGTTAACGACAGTGTTTTTGACCTGATGTTTTCGATTGATGCGGATGAAGAACAACTTGAATACCCGGTGGTTTACGGGTCATCAAAAGAAGGGTGGATGGGCCCGGATTGGAAAAATCCCACCACTGATGTTTCATACCTGTTGGATACAATATTGGATTATTTTGAAGCACCGCCTGAAAATAAGGGGACACTTCAAATGCAGATAACATCCATTGACTATTCGTCATATACCGGGCGCATAGCTGTAGGCAAGGTGCACAGAGGCAGCATCAAAATGGGTGACAAGGTAACTGTGATTCAACGTAACGGCGTAACACACAAATCAGTTGTTAAGGAACTTTACAGGTTTGAAGGCCTGGGAAAAGAAAAAGTAAAAAATGAAATAAAATCCGGAGAAATTGTGGCTGTAATGGGGTTGGATAATTTTGACATCGGAGATACGGTTGCGGATTTTGAAAATCCGCAACCTTTAAAAAAAATAAAGGTAGATGAACCCACAATGAGCATGTTGTTTACAGTCAACAATTCCCCGTTTTTCGGACAAGAAGGTAAATATGTAACATCAAGGCATTTACGCGACAGGCTTTTTAAGGAAACCGAAAAAAACCTTGCTTTACGTGTTGAAGAAACCAGCTCCCCGGAAAGTTTGCTTGTGCTGGGCCGTGGCATTCTGCATCTTTCCATTCTTGTAGAAACCATGAGACGGGAAGGTTATGAATTTCAGATCGGACAACCAAAAGTACTGATTAAACATATTGACGGCTATAAAAATGAACCCGTTGAAATGCTGTACGTTGATGTGCCTGAAACGCTTTCCGGAAAAGTCATCGAACTGGTATCAAAACGGAAAGGGGATATTATTAATATTGAATCCAAAGATGACAGGGTAAAACTTGAATTTAAAATACCGGCCCGGGGGCTTATCGGACTTACCAATCCATTGCTTACTGTTACAGAAGGTGAAGCTGTCATATCTCACCGTTTTAAAGGTTTTGAACCATGGAAAGGGGATATTATTACCAAACGAAACGGCGCATTGATAGCTATGGAATCAGGGACAACCATTGCCTATTCCCTTGATAAATTACAGGACAGAGGTGTATTTTTTGTCGAACCTAACGATAAAATTTATGCAGGTCAGGTTATTGGTGAAAACAACAGGGAAGACGACATTGTTGTCAATATTATTAAAACAAAAAAACTGTCAAATATGCGTTCATCGGGAGCTGATGATAAATTAAATATTGCACCTGCTGTGAAATATTCTCTCGAAGAAGCCATGGAGTACATAAGTGAAGATGAATACCTGGAGATTACACCAAAATCCATGCGTTTCAGAAAAATTACATTGAGTGAAATTGGCAGGAAACAGGAAAAAAAGGGTTGACTTTACAACATTAAAAGCGGTATAAATTGTCATTACATGGTTTTCTTGTAGCGAGCCTTTAAACCAGAGCAAATAAACTGTATTATTC
>JAQIDD010000190.1 GCA_027858215.1 Candidatus Delongbacteria bacterium
AAATAATTCTTTCCACCATTTTAAGAAAAAATTTACTGTTGGGAACTCAAGCCCGGTAGCTGTAACCCCTGCAGAGGTGGTATCCGAGTCTGCATCAGGATTTGTAGAGCTGGTTGAAATCAGTAATTTTGTTACTCCTGTATCTGTTATAATAACAACTGGTTTAGATGGTATGCCGCCGCCGATTATTTTATTGACGTCATTTCCACCACCATCAACACCATCAAAATCAAACGCGGCCGCTCCTGTCAGGTAATTTAGAGCATACAGATTTGCATATCCGCCAGGCACACACGCCTCATTATTCGGCAGAAAGGTGGTTGCATACAAAGTTTTGTTAAATACCACGGACTCTGCAAGCGCTTTGTCACCCTGCTCCATGAGTAAATACCAGCCATTATCACCTCCGGAAAGATTCGGAGCAACATAACCTGTAGCTGTTGAATCAGCATTTTTCAAATTGTCTAATGTAAATGATGATGAATCATGGTTATCCCTGATTGCATACAAGGTGTCATAGGTAACAGGATTACAAGGATCATACCTGTCGCCTGAACCTGTAAACACCAGATCATAACCAATTTCAAGCGTTACAGCGGGAGGATAGAAAAACTTACTGGCATCAGCATCATCTGTTAAGTTGTCGCTATCATTATCGTCACCATCTGCGCAATCTGTCTCATTGCATCTGGCTGTAAATAATTTGTGAATTGTCCAGTTTTCAATATCTGCATCTTCATCCCCAGCTGGACTATCGGGAAAGGATGCGGCATCAAAGTTGCCGATTCTCCAGATCTGGCCGCCCATATCTCCCACATAAAGCTTGTCTGTAAATCCGTTATAATCTCTATCCAGGGCAAAGATTTTGCTGGGGATGCTGTATTTCAGATCGGTATGGTAGGCATCGTCGGGATCATCGGGATAAAGTGAATCAGCTGGATCTGTTGGATAGGTAAATTGTCTTACAATTGATCCTGTTGCAGCATTTATTGCAAGAATAGTTCTCCCTTTTGAATTATCATCACTATATCCGCCTCCAAGAAAAACAACATCTATTCCAGTAGGTACCGCTGATGTTTTAACAACTCCGAATTGAGGGATAGACCATGTTTCTCCGAGTTCAGGAATAGTAGTAGTTGCAGCAGGATTTCCGTCAGTCTGGGCAATTCTCCACAAAAATTCAGGCTCTGCAGGAATCGTAACATCCAATGCAAAATAGCTGGTGCCGCCTTTTCGCTCTCCACAGACAAGATAAACTGTATCCCCATCCCCTGTCTCAATATTTCCATCCCCATCATAATCTTTTATTAAAACTGCAGGGGATGAATCTACATAATACTGATGTCCTGATGCTTCTAATATGTTTTTTAAGCTTGGCAGCAAGTCAGGAGGAATAAATGACCATGCTTCAGAACCGTCCTCGTCATTAACCGCATGCAGCATGCCATCGTTTGCTCCAAAAAATACCATTATTTCATCATCGCCGTCGCTATCAAGATCGCCATAATTAACAACCACAGGTTCACTGTGAAGCGGATCACCACAGATTATTGCTCTGTTTTCACTGGTATTATTATCTTCGTCTTCGTCATGAACATCTGCGCCCCTGATATAATTGATCAGTTCGGTTGTTCCTGCACTGGCAATTGTGCCGACTGCTCCGGAAGTACTGCCGGTGACAGTTTCCCCTTTTCTGAAAGATCCGGTTCTACCGGTATATGGGATAAAGTCTGCTGAAGTGATATTGCCGGATGTTGCTGTTGCCCCGCTGTCAGTTCCGGTCAATGGTTCTCCATCATCAAATATACCGGTAATATTATCCAGTTCAAGCGGACCTATTGAATCATCATAAGTCGTAAGCTCAGCCGACGTTAGATTATCATTATCTGTAGAAAACCAATTGAAATGACCAGTTAAATCATTGCTTACGCCCAGATAAGTATAAATATTTCTTGCACTATTGTCTATGCCATTGGTCTTTGAGGTATCTGCCCAGTCAATTGTTCCCCAATATGGATCCGCATCTTCTTTCATTGCGCCATTTGCCCAGGTGGCGACAATACCATTAGCATCCAGAATTTCCCCATCAGAAGAGAGACCGAATTTTGTGACATTTCCTTCCCAGAAATTACTCTCGCCCGGCTTGAAAAAAGCAAGATATATTTGATTACCGCTGGTTGTTCTTGTAACCGGCACAACAGGCGCTGTAAAAGATGATGTTTTGGAGAGTATGGCGTTAATCGCATTAATAAGCACTCCTGAAAGCGCATCAGGATTTTCCGCTTCAAAATGGTATTTGCCGTATTCCTTGTCGCTTGTGTCATAAAGATTCAGGTTGCCGTTACCGTTGTTTGAGGCATTTTTGAGGTATGCATTGCTTTCGTCATTTCCCATGAATCCTATTGTATAGGTCGTTACATTCTGAAAGCCGGGTTGATACCCTATAACATCGCGTGAATAAAGATCATAGGCAACATCATCAAGATAAGTGCCGCCGTTTTGATTTACCGGAATCGTCATCTCGACTCCATCGATTGTAATTGTTTGCGTTACGTCTAAGCCGTCTCCATCGTAATCGGAAGTAATCCCCTGATCCTCGGAAGAGACACCTGATGTGATGACAATAACAAAACTTTTCTGACAATATTCCTCCACTGCTACAACGGTTACAGTAGCAGATTTGGGAGACGCATAAACCACGCCAATACTTGCAAGACCCTCTGCAAGGGGCGAGTAATTAACAGTTCCAAGGGTATTGACAGCATTATCAAATGCTGATGTAAATGTCCCATCATCCTCACAGGCAAACTTTAAAGGCTGAACATTACTTGCACCCTTGGCATTTGCCGTAAACGCATAAATACCGAAATACGCCTGTCTTTGAATCAGCTCAGCAACCGTAAAAATCGCTTGTTTGGCATAATAAAAGCGTGATTTATCCGATAGATCAGTGCCGTCATCAACAGATGATACGTCGAGATACGAGCCGTAAAACAACCAGTTAAGATAATTTTTTGAATATCTGAAAATTGCTGCGTTGTCTATAATTCCGTCATATTCAGAAGGCTCAAAAGGTAAAGTTATGCTGCGGCCATTTATTGTGAATGTATTGCTATTGCTGTCAGACAAAAAACTATGACCATTATCAGCGTCGGGGGTGAGATCAGACAGAATGGGTCTGATATAGTATGTGCCTGTTGAAGGGTTATGAACGGTGTAGCCCTGTTCATTGGTAAATCCATTGGTCATACTGCCATCACCCCACGTGATCGTAGCAGAGCCAGCGGCAGGCGTGTAGTCAAAGCTGTTATTATACCCGGCGTGCCAGATGATATTCTCCATCTCGGCACCGTTATCAAGCAGCAACACTATATTGGGAGGCACGTCATCGGCTGACACCGCAAACATACAGGTATCGTCAGATAAAACCGGTTTCCCTGCAAAAATAAGGAATACAAACAAAACTAAAATGATTTTTATTAATTTTATGGAGGTTCCCATTAGATTTCTCCTCAGTTGGATATATGATTTATTTTAAAGCCCTATGCGGTAAAATCCGGCTTCAACTTTACTGGCTCCGTTGTTTGGACCGGTACTATTAGATTCAATCTCATAATTTATAGCGAAAATTTGTCCCGCAGAATATCCGGAACCCTGCGGGATATTGCTCTTCCCAAGGTATGACACATTTCCGTTAACCAGTAATTTGTCTGACAATGAATATGTTGCATTAACATCAGCAGAATCAGGAAAAGATAATGGTACGTCTTCTATTATATTGTCCGGGCCATATAAATCAGGGTTAACAGCAACATAATCAATTCCTGAATCAGCGGCATAAAATACCATTTTGTTTATTTTATCGTTGCCGGAAATCTGCACTTCGATAGTTGATGTTGTTGTTGCAAAAACACCCAGAATAGTTAATAACATTAGAAATACAACTGCTATGATCAGTGTCGAGCCTTTTTCATTGTTTAAAAAAGTGGGCTTTTCTTTCATTGCAAATGTCCTTAAATATCAGCCTTGATTACATCAAGGACTACATTTCTTGTCGCTCCATTTTGCTGCCATTGCACATACACTCTTATATGTTTAGCATTAACTGCGGGTTCATCAACCGCGATATTCCAGAATATATTATACTGGATATTCGTTGCTCCACTACCCTGTTGAGAACCATCAGGATGGAGTGTTGTGTCATCTAAACCAAAATTGCTAATACCATCTACAGAAGTTCCTTCATCATCATCATCAATCCCATTATCATTATCATCTTGATTGGTTCCATCACCGTCATTAAGATCATCGTCATCACCGTCATCATCATAAAGATCAGCATCATCATAAGCAAGGGCCACCAGTTCTTCCATTTTATTCTGCGCAAATGCTGTCGCCTCGGTTAATCCGCTGGCATAAGAGTTCCCTTTAACGGCTGACAACTGCATTTTTGCAACGCCAAGAATTCCAATAGCCAGGACTGTTATGGCAATCATGACTTCAATAAGAGTAAAGCCGTTTTGATTTTTTTGTGTTATTTTGCTCATAAACCCATGTTCCTGCATTTTACTGTTGTGGTTAAAAGCCGGCGTCGGAAATTATCATTGTATGGCCCCCAATTCTGTCCTCCAGGTGTTGTATATGTGTTGGTATTTACAAATTTTTGATCCGCACGATCACCTCTTGCAAGCATGGTTATCCGAAGACTCCTGATAAGTGTTGGATCAGGCGGAGTCAAGGTTTGTGATTCATCTACGAGTTTATAAAAAAATTCTAAAGCGTCGATGTTTTCAGACACAGGTTGGTTATAAGCTGTAGCAGTACTTTTTCTTCCCAGTTTTTGTATATTATCAGACGTATACAGAGAATATGTGATATATTCATTGCTGTCATCAATATCACCGTCGCCGTTTTCATCTATTGTAAGTGCTATGGAACCGGATATGGCTGAAACAATCCCGGCATTAGCATCTCTGCTCGGATCATAGCCGGCCATCCTGATTTCCCGCACCATCATACCCATTCCAGCTCTCAAATTCTGCTGCATAACAGCCACCCCTTCCTGAACAACATAGCTTTTCTGCTGGGATTGAAACGCTGTAAAGATAGCTGCTGAAACAATCCCTGTTATGGCCATTGCAATCAATATCTCGATTAATGTGAAGCCATGTTCTTTTGATGTAAGATTGTTTTTATTTATTTTTAGTTCCATGTTTCACCATCATTGCTTGTTTTAATTTTCACATTCCCTGCAAATGATAAAGAGGCTTGATAATATCTTGAGTTATTGTTTTGAAATCGAACACTTCCCAAATTGTATGTCCATGGTAACCCTCGAGAATTATAGCCGGCAGTATCGTCCGTAAAATTATTGTAGTACATAGATACATTTTTAGGCATGTTTACCTGGACTAAAACCTGTTCCCCGGCATCAAAAGCTCCATTTGCCGGAGAATCATCAACAAACACCTGATAACTTCCGATAACGCCGGCAGGATCATAAGTCCCGACAACAAAACCGATTAAAACATCTTTATTGCTTTTTACTGCTTCCATTTTTGCCTTCTGCATATTCGAATACAAATCCCTTGCTGCTGCTTTTAACCTGTAATTTGGCAACCAGCTCATTACATTAGGGATTGCAATTGCAGTAAGGATGCTGATCATGCCGATAGCTATAATTAACTCTATCAGTGTAAAACCTGATTTTTTGCGTAATTGTTTGCGCATCATTTCATCCTCCTGACATACTTTGTACATTTCATACAATATGTGTGCCAAGTTCGATTAATGTAAATGTTTTCCTGAGTGGTAACGTCGGCTTTATCATAAAAAAATAGGGACTTCCTTTTTGTCAATACTGCCTCATTCCGAACGATGTTCAATGGCCCGATCTTTCATCAAAATGGATAAAAAACAAGTCCCACTCTATTAATATGCTCTATCAGGTCAGGGTTAGATATTTGATTGAACATGGAAATATCAAAGGTATAGGGCAAAAGCAAATCATCTATTTCCAATTCTACTGAGTGTATAAGAGATAGAGTTAAATCTTCGCCTGTTAGTGAAAGATCAATATCTGACCCTGTTTTATAGTTACCTTTGGCTCTTGAGCCGTATATAATTGCTTTTTCAATTTGTGGATACTTTGCAAAAACATAGTTTACCTGTTTGATTATGTCATTTTTCAGCCCGAATTTCATTTTTCGTTTTGTGCTTTTTCTTTTAACACAATAAATGTTTCCTGCAGTTTAAGAAATTCATTGTAATAAATATTGCTGATATCTTTTGCAATTTCATCTGCAGTATCTTCATTATAGGTATGTGATGTCAAGGTTCTGCCTTTTATCATTTTCATCCATATCTCACCATTAACGATTAGTCCTCGTTTAAAAGCCATCCGAATAGCATCCCGGCTTCCCTGAATCCCGGTTTCACCCTGATTTTCATAAAAATCTTTAATTGTATTCCAGGCTAACTCGTAATTATATTCAAAAAATTGAATCAGGCCTTGTTGTTCAAGTTCCGACAACTCCCCTTTTTCAATAAATTTTGTAAGCTGTTTAAAAGCTTTAGTGAAATTATTGAATCTCTGAATCCATCTAATGTCTATGATTGACATACTTAATCCTCAATATTAAATTTTCTCATACTTGGGATAAACCGCACATTTTGTATCTGAGTGGTAAAGTCAACTTAATCATAAAATAGGGACTTCCTCTTTGTCAAGAAAAGCTACAAACATTTTTATGGAAGAGTTGGTCGAAAATGGAGATTTTACAAGAAAGGTAATTATCTTTTTCTGCCGGAAGTATAGTGGAGCCAAACACAAAAGAATTGGTGAACGTTTCGGAATAAGCGATGCAGCGGTATCACAGACAAGCCGGAGGTTGGCCTTGAAAGCCAAAGAAGATCAGCAACTAAAGAAGATCAGCAACTAAAGAAGATCAGCAACTAAAGAAGGTGATAAGCAGGCTGGAGGTTATATTGTTGAGACCTGACCCCTTTATATACTTATGACCCCTTTATATACTTAGATATATAGATATATATACGTATACGTATACGTAAAAAAGTTTGCAAAAAGTATAAAGTAGGATTATTATAAATAATATAGAAATAAATTAAAGTAAAGAGGTGGATAAATGTATGCTAAAATATCAAAAAAAGGACAAGTCACAATACCTAAAACCATAAGGGAAGTTCTAAAGATCGAAAACGAAGGCGGAATATTGTTTCTTGTGGAAAATGACGTAATAAAACTAAAAGGCATTCCAGGTTCATCAGCCCGGGATTTAGCCGGAAGCCTGAAGAAATATGCTAAAGATTACATTCCTCTGAAAACAATAAGAAAAAAAATCAAAGGAGAAATTATAAATGAAATTGCTCAAGAAGGTTTATCTGATTGATACAAATGTTATCCTGAGGTATCTATTAGGAGATCATGCAGAGCTCAGTCCCAAGGCCGAAGCATTTATGCTGGCCGTATCTAAAGGGACAAAAAAGGCTGATATTATGGATGTTGTTATTGTTGAATGTATCTATGTAATGAACAAATTTTATAAAATTCCAAAAAGTGAAATTGTAGGGAAATTAAGCGGAATATTAAATTTTGCCGGGATTGTTAATACTGGAAAATCAAAAATCCTTGAAGCATTGCTCAAATATAGAGATTCAAATATTGATATTGTAGATTGTATCCTTGCAGCAAATTCCTCTAATTCCAGGATCGTAATTTCATTTGACAATGATCTGATAAAATTAAAAGCGATCA
>JAQIDD010000257.1 GCA_027858215.1 Candidatus Delongbacteria bacterium
ACCTCAAATTTTTCTGTTTTTACCTGAGCAAAAAGCGTGGTTGCCCCTATAAGGAACAAACTTACTAAACTTAACATTTTTACTTTCATACTGTTGTTATTTAAATGATTAATAAAAAAATTGGTTATTTATTTTTTAAACGAAGTGCATTTGTAATTACCGAAACGGAGCTAAAACTCATGGCGGCTGCTGCAATCATTGGGCTTAGAAGAATTCCGAAAAACGGGAATAGAATACCTGCAGCTACCGGAACGCCAAGCGAGTTGTAAACAAAGGCAAAAAACAGGTTCTGTTTAACATTACGCATTACTTTTTGGCTTAATTCCCGGGCACGTACAATTCCATTCAGGTCGCCTTTTACCAGCGTTATTTCGGCGCTTTGCATGGCAATATCTGTCCCTGTGCCCATAGCAATGCCCACGCTGGCCTGTTCCAGTGCAGGCGCATCGTTTATTCCGTCGCCAGCCATCGCAACTACATGACCCTGTTCCTGCAATTCTTTTACCTTATTGTATTTGTCTTCGGGCAAACATTCCGGCTGAAAACCATCCAGCCTCAGCTCATCCGCTACTGCTTTGGCTGTCAACTTATTGTCGCCGGTTAGCATGTGTACTTTCACCCCCATTGCCTGCAACTCTTTGATGGCTTTGGCCGAGGTTTCCTTAATTTTGTCGGCTACACTGACAATGCCTTCTACTTTGTTTTTATGAATCAGGTACATCACTGTTTGGCCGGTTGCTTGCCACTCTTCAACGATTTTACTGTTTTTATCATCAAGTGTGATCTTGAAATCCTCCATTAACCGATGATTTCCCAGGCCAATTTTTTCATTTTTATAAATGGCTTGTACGCCTTTTCCGGTTACCGATTCAAATTTATCGAGTTTCAACACCTCAATATTATTGGCCTTTGCACCGGCCACAATGGCATCAGCCAGCGGATGCTCGCTGTTGGCATCCACCGAGGCTGCCAGTTGAAGAATGTCAGTATCACTAAGATTTCCAAATGATTTAAAGGCTTTCAGACCAGGCTTTCCTTCAGTAATGGTTCCGGTTTTATCAATGATGAGTGTATCCACTTTGTTCAATTCTTCAATGGCACGGGCATTCTTTACCAGTACACCTGCCTGGGCCATCCGCCCTGAACCTACCATGATGGACATGGGTGTTGCCAAACCCAAAGCACATGGGCAGGCAACTATTAACACAGCTACAGCATTTACAAAAGCATAAACGTAAGCTGGTTCAGGTCCCCAGATTGCCCATACCGTAAAGGTTAATATTGCAACTGAAATCACGATTTGCACAAAATATTTTGCTACGGTATCGGCTAGTTTCTGGATCGGCGCCCGCGAGCGGCTGGCCTTATTTACCATTTCGATGATTTGTGCCAATAAGGTATTGCTGCCCACCTTTTCGGCTTTTATTTCAAAAGCTGTTTTCCCATTGATCGTTCCTCCGGTAACTTTATCTCCTGCTGACTTTTCAGCCGGAATGGGTTCGCCAGTTATCATGCTTTCGTCAATCACAGCGGTGCCTTCTTTTATCGAGCCGTCAACAGGAATCTTTTCGCCGGGTTTTACTTTTAGCAGGTCGCCAACTTTTACTTCCTCCAGGGGAATTTCCAGTTCTTCGCCGTTGCGGATTACCCTTGCTACCGGAGGAACCAAACCCAGCAAGGCCTTGATGGCCGAATTGGTTTTGCTATGTGCCCTAAGTTCCAGCACCTGTCCGAATAAAACAAGCGTTAAAATTACCGCAGCGGCCTCGAAATAAAGATGGACGTTGCCTTGTGCACCTTTAAACTGTGGTGGAAAAAGAGACGGTAAAAGAAGTGCTAAAACACTGAAAAGATAAGCCGCTCCAACACCAATGGATATAAGTGTCCACATGTTGGGCATCCGCCGCACTATGGAACTCCACCCGCGTTTGAAGAAGTCCCAACTACTGTAAAATACGACTGGTGTAGCCAACGTAAATTCAATCCACCCCCATACTTTTTTGGATGCAAAATCTTCAAGATTTATGAACGGTATAAAATCCGACATTGCAATAATGAAAACAGGAACACTTAGTATTAACGCTATCCAGAATTTCTTAGCCATTTTTTTGTATGCCTTTTCTTCATCGCTGACATCTCCTCCATTTTCAGGAACCAGGTCCATGCCACATTTGGGGCAGCTGCCCGGGCCTTCCTGTTTTACTTCGGGATGCATGGGGCACGTGTAAATGGTTTTACCACCAACCTGTTTCGCCTGTGTTTCTTCCTTTTTCAAGTGCATGCCACACACCGGGCAGTCGCCGGGCTTATCGTAGGTTTTGTCACCTTCGCAATGCATGGGGCAAAAGTAATTACCCTTTTCAACATGTTCGTGACTATGAGAATGATGTTCATGCTGATGGTTGTGTTGATGATGCTCGTTTCCATCCCCAATGGGTTTTAAATGCATTCCACAAAGAGGGCAATTGCCTGGTTCCTGATATACTTTGTCACCTTCACATTTCATTGGGCATGCATATTTACTATGTGTATGCTCATGGTTATGGTGCTCTTGAGCTTTATGTTCATGTTGGTGTGCCGGTTTGTCGTTTCCCTTATCACTTGAATCAAATAGAAGGGTGTAACCAACATTCTTTACCAAAGCTTTTAAATCATGCTCTGTTATCTGTGAGATATCAAACTCGATGGTCGCGATTTTTTTTGTTATATTAACTTTTACATGTTTGACAGCTTCATGTGAAGACAAGGCTTTTTCAACTTTGTCTGCACATGATTTACAATGCATATCGTTTATAACTCCTTGTTTTTTAATGATTTTTTTCATCTGATTAATTTTTGTTGAAATGCTTAATAAAAATTAATACATTCAGGAACTTACATAAACTATCGCCATGATATTTTAAATAGTGCTTGCCCGAAAAGTCCAATTTCTGCGTTACGCCCTTTCTGAAAACAGTTATTTACGAAAGTAAACGCCATGATTTCCAGAAAGGCCAATCCTTGAACTTTTCGAATCAAGCACTCAGAAAAACAGATAGTTTTCGTGCTAGCACTAAATAGCTAAAATTCCTTTTTCATCAGTTCGTATTTTGTATACCTCCTCAACCGATGAAACAATCACCATCCCATCACCTTTGTAGCCGGTTCTTGCACTTGATCTGATAGTTGATATCAACAATTCAACATGGTTGTCGTCCACTAAAATTTCCAGTTTTATCACCTTGTAAGCATCTGCAAAAGGATATTTATCGCTAATGTGTTTCTTTTCATGGTCTGAATACCGGCCGGTGCCTTCACATTCAACAAAGGTCATACAACAGAAACCCTCATTTTTTAATGCATTATGTACTTCCTCTGTTTTTCTGTGCCGTATGTATGCTT
>JAQIDD010000331.1 GCA_027858215.1 Candidatus Delongbacteria bacterium
ATAAATGGGTTTGTACCTGAAATGATAGGCTACTGCCATATTGAGTTGCTGCTCTTCCAGCGTGGTTGAATAACCTGGACCCATTCCGGCTGTGAACCAATTGCTACCCGTCTGATATATTTTATCATTCAGTGTAATTTTCCCAAACCGTCTTTCCCATTTGCTCAGTGGTTCTGTTGTACGCACAGGCTTTTCCTGTGCGTACAGGATGGCAGCAGTAAACAAACATACAACAATTATGATTGTGAATTTTTTCAACATTGCCATAAAAAGACATAAAGATAAAACAAAACTAACGCATGCTAAACATTTTTGTTATTTTTCTGCCATGAAAAATCCTCTGCTGCTATTTCCAACTGTGCATACCACTCTTTTCCAAACCGCCGGATTAGTGCATCTTTCACAAATTTATACAGGGGCATCCTCAATTTTTCCCCACATTGCAAAGCAGGTTTGCAAATATCCCATGAGTCAATATTGACAGCCGTAAAATCCGGGTATGTTTTGACCCTGACAGGATACAGGTGGCAGGAAACAGGCTTTCGAAAATCAATTTTTCCTTTCAAATACAAGCCTTCAATGACACATTTTGTAATGCCGTCTTTCTGAATGGCAAAAATACATTCCCCTGAGTTTTCATGAATCATTGCCACCATTTCATTTTCCTGGTCAACAAAACTCAGCCCATGTTTGACTGCACGCTTAACAGATTCAGGTTTCATGTATGGTTTCAGTTTGGGAAAAAGATTTATCAGAGTATTTTTTTCTTCCTGTGTAATTGGCGGTCCTGAATCTCCCTGAACACAACATGCTCCTTTGCATTCAGCCATATCACAGGCAAAAAACACATCAACCAGGTTGCGGCTTACAAGTGTATTTTTTATGGGAATCATAGTATTATATGGTATTTATTGCAACAGCACCTTTCCTGTCATTTCATCCGGCTGTTTAAATCCCATCAATTTCAGTATGGTAGGAGCTACATCAGCCAGGCGTCCGTCTGTTATGTGTGAAAAACGGTCTGTAACAGCAATCACCGGCACCGGATTCAATGAATGGGCTGTGTTTTCGCTTCCATCGGGGTTGATTGCATTGTCTGCATTGCCATGATCGGCAATAACGATGACATCGTAATTATGCTCTACAGCAGTTTTAATTACCTTTTCCAGTTGTTTGTCAACCGTTTCAACAGCTTTCATGATGGCATCATATACACCTGTATGTCCAACCATATCACCGTTAGCGAAATTCAGACAAATAAAATCATATTTTTCCGATTTTAATTCTTTTACCAGCCGGTCAGCCACTTCAGGAGCACTCATTTCGGGTTGCATATCGTAGGTTGGTACTTTCGGTGACTGCACCATAATACGTGATTCACCATCAAACTCTTCTTCACGTCCACCGCTGAAGAAAAAGGTTACGTGCGCGTATTTTTCGGTTTCCGCAATGCGCAGTTGTTTTAATTCTTGATGCGATAAAAATTCCCCCAGTGTATTTTTGACGTTTTCTTTTTCAAAAACAACTTCTATCCCCTTAAAGGCTTCATCGTACCGTGTCATGGTCAGGTATTTGAGGGGAATTGTATGCATATCATAGTCAGGCATGTCTTTTTGTGTCAGGGCCACGGTAATTTGACGGAGGCGATCGGTACGGAAATTAAAAGCTATCACCACATCTCCTTCATTGATTGTGCCACGGGGCTCCCCTTTGTCGTTTACCAATACCACAGGCTTGATAAATTCATCGGTAACACCATCATCATAAGATTCCTGTATCGCAGTGAGTATATCATCAGATGTTTTGCCTTTGCCATGAACCATGGCATCGTATCCGGCTTTTATGCGTTCCCAGCGATTGTCCCTGTCCATGGTATAATACCTGCCTGACAGGCTTGCAAACAGTGCCGGTGTGTCTTTAATTTGTTCCCGGACATTTTTAACATACCCCAGTCCTGATTTGGGATCAGTATCACGGCCATCAGTAAGGGCATGAATATACACATCATTCAGTTTTTGCTGTGCTGTCATTTTACACAAGGCAACCAAATGCGTATCCATTGAATGTACTCCCCCTGGTGACACAAGGCCCAGAAAATGCACGGCTTTGTTGTTTTTTTTGGCATAAGCCATGGCCTTCACAAGTTTTTCATTCTTGAAAAAACTGCCATCTTTTATGGCCAGGTTAATTTTAACAAGGTCCTGGTAAACAATGCGCCCGGCTCCGATATTCAAATGTCCCACTTCTGAATTTCCCATCTGCTCTTCCGGCAGGCCAACATTCTCACCATGAGCCATCAATTTGGCGTTGGGATACTGTTCGCGAAGTGAATCAAAAAAAGGCGTGTCAGCCTGTGATACTACATCGCCTTTGCTACCATCGCCTAAACCCCAACCATCTAAAATGACCAATAATGTCTTTTTATGTTTTTGTGTTGTCATAATCTATTTTAATTTGAATCAATTTATAAAGAATAACAAAAGTAAGTAAAAAGATGTTCAGGTGTTCAAAAGAATAATGGATAATACAGGCATTTATGATTTTTTTGTAGTACTTTCAATTGTAACACAGAGCATCACACATGCAAAGACAAAAGCCATGATTTCATTCTATATAGTGTTTGTCCATAATGTCCAATATCTTCGTTGTAGCTCAAATTTTAAATCCTCGAATACGTTAGTATGCTGCGGTTTAAAATTTTCACACGCCTTAATCTTGAACATTATGAACTAA
>JAQIDD010000366.1 GCA_027858215.1 Candidatus Delongbacteria bacterium
CTATTACCCTCACCACCACGTACATGCCTTCGCATTTTTAAAATGGTGAATGTGTTTGCCCCCATATTTGAAAATTCACTGGATATTGAATGCTTTATGGATTCCACGGCTGTCAAAATGCCAACCAGAGCCGTAATTCCAAATGCAATGATCAAAACGGTCAGGACAGTCCGTAATAAATTGGTACGTATGGATACCAATGCAATTTTTATATTTTCAGAAAAAAGCCGGCCTATTTTCATTTTAAAACAAAATCTTTTTCTTCAAACTAAACAAAACAGTAAAAATATTGTACTTTTCTAAAATTATGACAAGATAACACAAAATGAAGAAATTTTACATAGTTTTTATTTTTTTGATTGCTGGTTTTACTGGTTTAGCCCAAACAGGTACAATCAAAGGCAGGATTTTCAATAAAACGAACAACGAACCTATTCCTTTCTCAAACATATATATTGATGGTACTGATATTGGTGCTACTTCAGATTACAATGGTATTTTTATTATTGCCGCCGCAAAACCCGGATTTTATCAATTAACAGCTTCTTCGCTTGGGTATAAGAAAAAAATAACCGAGGAATTTCGCGTACTTCCCGATAAAACAACTTTTGTAAATATCGAAATGCACAAAACTGCCACTCAACTTGAAGAAGTTGAAGTAACTGCCAGTGTTTTCAAAAAACGGGAAAAGGCTCCCGTGAGTCTGCGTAGCATTGGAATTGCTGAAATTGAAAATGCCCCCGGTGCTAATCGTGATATTGCCAAAGTCATACAAAACCTCCCTGGCGTAGCTGCGGTTCCTTCAGCCAACCGGAATGACCTGCTCATCCGTGGTGGTGCCAGCAATGAATCCAAATTTTACCTCGACGGGGTTGAAATCCCCAACATCAACCACTTTGCCACGCAAGGCGCTACAGGTGGTACCAATGGTATCCTAAATGCAGATTTTCTGCGTGAAGTCAACTATTACTCAAGCAGTTTTCCAACATCCAAAGCCAATGCACTGAGTGCTGTTTTTGTTTTCAAACAGATTGATGGGAACAAAGAAGAGCTAAAAATGCGCACAACCCTGGGAGCCAGCGAATTATCACTAACAGCCGATGGTCCGATCGGGGATAACACTACTTTTATTGTCAGCGCCAGGCGTTCGTACCTGCAATTGTTGTTCAAAGCTCTGGGGCTCCCCTTTCTTCCTACATTCAACGATTACCAGGTTAAGGTGAAAACAAAAATTGATGATAAAAACGAACTGACATTAATCAGCATTGGGGCACTGGATAACAACCGCCTCGACCTTAACATAGACAATCCGGATGAATACCAGCGTTATCTTCTTGCTAACTTACCGGAACAAGACCAGTGGAGCTATGCCATTGGCGGGGTATGGAAACACTACAGGGATAATGGCTATCAAACCATTGTGCTTAGTCGTAATATGCTATCAAACAGGTCATTTAAATACGAAGACAATGACAGTGATAATGGTGTTTTGATACAGGATTACAACTCAACAGAAGCCGAAAACAAGTTCCGTTGGGAAAATTATACCATGACAGATTTTAACCTTGAATTGACCTATGGCACCGGAGGTCAATATGTAAAATACTTCAACAACACATATCAGCAGTTGTATGTGCAAGATGCACTAACAAGTATTGATTATTACAGTGAGTTGGAATTTTTTAAATACGCCGCCTTTATTCAGGGAACACGTGGATTTATACAAAACAGGTTATCTCTCAGTGTCGCGTACCGCATGTCGGGAAATACCTACGGAGATTATATGAACAATCCGCTGCAACAAAGTTCACCTCAATTGTCTGCTTCCTATTTCATCAATGACAAATTTTCATTGAATGCCCATGTCGGAAGATACTACCAGCTTCCCCCCTACACTGCCCTTGGTTACAGAGATAACACCGGATCCCTGGTCAATCGTGAGAATAATTTAACTTACATCAATGCAGATCATTATGTGGCAGGGATAGAATACAGACCCGGCAAAAACAACCTGATTACCCTGGAAGGATTTTATAAAAAGTATGCTGATTATCCTTTTTCTGTTACCGACAGCATATCACTGGCACACCGCCGTATTGACTTTGGAAACGTCGGAACGGAAGAACTTGTATCTACATCAGAAGGCAGGGCATATGGTATAGAATTATTAAGTCAAAACCGGTTCCCGGGCAACATCACGTTTGTGTTATCTTACACTTATGCCATCAGTGAGTTCAGGGATAAAGAAGGCAATTACGCATCCACGGCATGGGACAACAGGCATATATTGATTGTCACTGCATCCAGGGAATTTAAAAACAATTGGTATGCAGGGATCAAGTGGCGTTTTGCCGGCGGATTACCTTACACGCCTTACGATTTATACCTCAGCAGTTTCAGGTCTGCATGGGATGTAAGAAATGCACCCTACCTGAATTATGATCAGCTCACATCAGAACGCTTTGCTCCGTTTCATCAACTGGATATCAGGGTAGATAAATCGTTTTATTTCAAACAAACAAGTTTGAAAGTCTATGTGGACATTCAAAATCTGTATAATTTCAAATCCGAATCACGGGATATATACACCAACCTGGATGCTGATGGCAATCCCATAATAAATCCATCCGCCCCGTCACGTTACGTTTTAAGGACAATCAGGTCAGGTGGCAGCGGAATCATTCTTCCAACCATAGGCATCATTTTTGATTTTTAATGAAAAAACAGAAACTATGAAAAATATATTCATTATAACTTCACTTTTGCTGATCCCGGCTTTTCTGTTTTCGGAAGGGCAAAAAAAAGACGAAAACAAGGAAAATCCTGCACAGATTGAAACCAACATCAATGGAAAAGGATACAGCATTACCATTCAATTTGAAGCAGGAGAAGCAGACAATCATCCCAGCATGGCATTATGGGTTGAAGACCTTCATGGTAATTTCATCCAACCATTGTTTGTTACCAAATCATTTGCCACAGGAACATACCGCTACGTTAAACAAGCCGGCGACCACTGGGAACCAGGAACAAAACTATACAAAGCCTCCCTCCCCTATTTCATCCATAAATGGACAAATTCCAAAAACTCACGCGGGTTTAAAATACCTTCTCCACAACACCCTGTACCTGATGCATACACTTCCGCCACAGCTTTAAATGATTTTATCCTGCATACCAAAACAGATAACAAAGGAAAGGATAAATTAAGGCTTGTGATGGAAATAAACCAAGCATGGGATTTTAATGATTATTGGCACAATGCAAAATTTCCCGAGAACAAAGAGTATAAAGCATCTTGTCAGCCATCCATAATCTATGCTGTTACCATTGACACCAATGCCCCCATGGAGTATTATGTTATGAACCCAATCGGACATGGGCATTACGCCGGAGAAAACGGCAAACTGTACACAGACCTCAGCACACTTACAACAGCGAAAAACATTGCAAAAAAAATAGAAATCAGGATCGAACCATAACCCCCAAAATCATTATCGTTATTCAAACTCCTTGATTCTAAAAAAAATCACATGTTTTTACATACCTTTGCATAAAGAATATCGTTTCTCAATAAATGCGATTAAACTCTTTCATAAAAAAGGATTTAAACCTGGTTGAACTGTTTAAAGGGGGCGCCATTGCCCTGTTTTTTAAATTTGCGTCGGTAATCATCGGGTATGTTTTTTTTTGGTACCTGGCACAACTGGTCGGTGCCGAAGGAGTCGGGATATTTTCCACGTGCTGGACTATTCTGATGATCGGAACTGTGTTCGGCAAATTGGGATTTGACACCTCAATTGTCAAGTTCATAGCTGAAAGCATGGGAAAACAGTTCACTCATCATGTAAAACCGATTTATAATCATTGTATTTTGATTGTACTGATAAACAGTACATTGATAGCTATTATCTTAGTGGCGTTGGCTGCTCCCATAAGCCAGTTATTTTTTAAAAATACGGATTACGCTAGCCTCGTTAGAATTGTTGGCATATCTGTTATGCCTTTGAGCCTAATGAACTACAATGCCGAAAGCATGAAGGGACTCAAAAAAATCACGGCTTTTTCACTGTTTCAAAATGGCAGCATTTACATCCTCACTTTATTAATTATCTGGATTTTCAGCTTTCAATCTGTTGATAACACAACAAGCATTTACAGTTTGTTGCTAGCTATCATTGTTTTATTGGTCATCAGCTTCTGGACTTTTCAACACTACTTGAAACGCATTCCACGCCCCCGAACAGAAAAGCCAAAATACAAATTCGAACTGAAAAGCATCCTTAATATTACCTTACCAATGATGCTAACCAACTCACTATTTCTTATCATGAGCTGGATGGATATTCTTATGCTATCAGCATTCAAAACGCAATCTGATGTTGGTATTTATAACACAGCCTTGAAAATTGCGGCATGTATCAGCATTACACTTGTAGCCATAAGCAGTATTGCTGCTCCCAAAATTGCTGAATTATATGGACGAAACGACACGAAAGGCTTTAGACGATTCGTGAAACAAACCAGCTTTTTAAATTTCAGCATCTCTTTACCGATTTTTTTATTTATTATTCTTTTTCCGGGATTTTTACTTGGTATTTTTGGACAGGAATTTACTGCAGGCACTTCTACTCTCATAATACTTGCCGTTGGTCAGGTTTTTGGTGCATTCTCAGGGGCAACAATCCACATTTTGAACATGACCGGATATGAAAAATTATCCCGGAACATTTTGTTATCAACCGCTACAATTAATCTCATTCTGAATTACATACTGGTTCCAAGATATGGAATGACAGGCGCTGCTATTGCAACCAGTATCTCAACTATTTTGTGGAATATATTGTCTGAAATTGTCATATATCAAAAATTCAGATTCCTTACTTATCCTCTTATTTCTTTAAAAAAAGCAATGGGAATAAAAAATGACATAATGAAACCACCATCACAAGAAAAATAACACCTTTTCATCGCTCTTTTTACATGCAACTTTTATAAAACAAACAAAAGCCTGACCTCTGAAATATTTTCAATTTATGTGAATTTCATCTTTATACAAAATTAACTAT
>JAQIDD010000012.1 GCA_027858215.1 Candidatus Delongbacteria bacterium
ATTAAGAGCAGATCTGAAAGGCACATTATACAAATTGAAAATCAGTGATTTTAATTATGCATACGGAAAAAATACCAGGCTGAAAACAGATTTGCGGCTTAATGGACTGCCTGACATGGCAAATTGCTTCGTTTTTGCTGAAGTTCACGAGTTATCCACATCCATCCGTGACGCTGAAACCATTTACTTACCTCCTTTTTATAAACAACAAACTTTTGAAGCTCCCCCTGCATTGAAAAAAGTGGGAGCTGTGAACTTTGAAGGCACTTTGGTGGGTGTGTTCAATGACCTTGTGGCCAATGGTCTGTTTATGACCAATGCTGGAAATATTGCCACCGACATTGCTGTGAAGACAAATCAAACCAGCGGTGAAATTGCCGTCAGTGGAGATGTGGATGTGATGAATGTTCAGGTTGGCACCTTGTTTGATAAGGAAAAATTGCTAGGGGTAATTGATATGGAAGCAACTCTAAAAGGGAGCATCGACAGTATTGGTAAATATGATTTCGCACTTGGAAGTGAAATACATAAGGTAGAAGTCAATAATTATCCATACGCCAACATTGAAATTGCCGGTCGTGTTACCAATTCCTCATTTAATGGTGAGTTGTCTATCGATGACCCCAATCTTTCATTCGAATTCCTGGGGAAATATGAAATGGAAAACAATGTTCCTGTTATGGATTTTCGTGCTGATTTGTCTGCCAATTTGTATGAACTGCATTTTGACACCATACCATCAGAAGCCGGGTTCTTAATGATAGCCAATTTCAAAGGCGATGGAATCAATACGGCCAATGGAAATTTACAGTTTGCAAACATGTATTTCAAACGGGATAAAGATTCTGTGAGCATTGCTAAAATTGATATCAATACGGGCAACCTGCTGGGAGAACAGTTTGTGGATGTGAAAAGTGATTATTTCAACATTGAAGTTGAAGGCCAGTATGATATTCCTGATATGATCACGTCTCTCTCAGGGCTGATGTACCATTATTTGCCCGTGTTGGCAAAAGAAGATAAAGACTGGTTGGGCACGAATCCCGGGTATCTTTCTTTCAAAGCCGATTTTTATCAGTTGTCAGATGTTACCGGTTTTTTTATGCCTCAGCTCAGGCTGGATGATTCTATCAGGCTTATTGGTAACATCAATGCAAACACAGATACATATGAAATCAAGTGCTTAGCAGATGAGATTCGGTTTGATACCATCAGTATCATAAATTTTCAAATGGATTTGCTTGCCGGAAAGGAATCGGTTGGTTTGGATCTACAATTTTCAGAAATCAGGAACAAAGGGAATGAATATTTACAGGGATTTGATTTGTCAACCACCACCATGCATGATTCTGTCCAATTGATGCTGAGTTTTGATAACCAGGATAGTGTGCAATATGCAGGGGATTTAAAAACCACCCTTCTGTTGGAAAAATCCTTGTATGAGAACATCGCATTGAACGTTCATACCTATCCTTCAGATTTTATCCTGAAAAACCAGGAGTGGAAGTTAAATGAATGCCGGATAAATATTGATTCATCGGAAATCACGGTTGATAATCTTAATTTTTACAATGACAAGCAAAAAATACGGATTATAGGCGATGTTTCACACGATCCCAACAAAGATTTGCGCTATTATATTGAGAACGTGGATATCGCTGTGATAAATCCCCTGCTTGAAAATTCAGGATATCAATTGAAAGGAGAACTCAATAGCAACGGACGCCTCGCTGATGTTTATGACAAACTGGATTTTAGGGCTTTCCTCGAACTGGAAGACTTGTATGTCAACAAAGAAGAGTTTGGACGGTTGCAGGTCAATAGCAATTATGACCATGTATCCAATGCCATTAAACTTGACGGCATTAGCCGGTACATTTCATTCAGGGGCATGCTCAACCCCACCACCGATACAATTAATTTAACCCTCAACATCAATAATTTTGGCCTTTCTGTGTTGGAACCTTATTTGGTGGATGCCGGGCTGCTAAAAGTGCGTGGCAAACTTGACGGAAGCATCAATGTTCTGGGAAAATTGTCAGATCCGGATGTCAGGGGAGCCTTGGATTTTGACAGGGCAGGACTCACCTATGAAATGCTTATGGCACGATTTAACCTCAGTGATTCCATTTTTGTTTACAAAGACTCTTTGGTTTTTAAGAATTTTATCATTGCTGATGAAAATGGCAATCCCGGGGTACTCACAGGAAAAGTAAGCCATGAGAATTTTAAAAAAATCATGTATGACTTTGATATCAACCTGGAGAATTACCATATCATGAATACGACCGAAGCGGATAATTCTGCATATTATGGTTCTGCATTTGTTACAGCACAGGCTAATATCCATGGTAGTACAAAGGATATTGTCATTGATATATCGGAAGCTGAAACCAAAAAAAATACGGTATTTGTGTTGCCTATGACCAATTCATACGAAGCAGACGATAACCCTTATATTACCTTCATTACGGATTCTGTTAGTAAGGAAGACATTAAAGACCTCGTGCCTAAAAGCAGTTTTGATGTTACGTTCCTTCTGAATATTGATGTGACGCCTGAAGCAGAAACGCACCTTGTTTTTGACCCCAAAGTGGGAGATATGATACGGGCAAAATGTGAGGGAAACCTGGATATTGAAGTGTCTCCTGATACGGATTTTGCAATGAAAGGGGAACTTAAAGTCAAAGGTGGTGATTATTTATTTACCTTGCAGAATGTTATAAACAAACGTTTTGTGTTGCAGGAAGGGGGTGTAATTTCATGGGATGGTGATCCGTTAGAAGGCAAACTTGATATTGTGGCCATTTATAAACTCAAAGCCCCGTTATATGATCTCATGGTAGGTGTTGATACAAGCGATATATACAAGAAGCGTACCGATGTTCATTGTGTCATGAAAATGACCGGCAACCTTAACAATCCTGATATTAGATTTGATATTGAAGTGCCCAACGCTAACGAAAAAGCCAAAACCCGCCTGGCCAGCCTGACAGGTGATGAAATCAATAAACAGGTGCTGACCCTCCTGGTGTTAAATCGGTTTTACACCCCCGACGATATGCAAATGGCAGGTGCGGATTCCCGTGGAACCAATATTGCAGGGGTTACCTCTTTTGAGTTGTTGTCAAATCAAATAAGTAACTGGTTGTCTCAAATCTCTGATGATTTTGATGTAGGTGTCAATTACAGCCCCGGCGACCAAATAACAAGCCAGGAGCTGGAAGTTGCACTGTCAACACAGTTGCTTAACGACAGGGTGCTTATCAATGGGAATGTCGGTGTGGGTGAACATGAAAATACCACCAGTGATATCGTTGGTGATGTGGAAGTGCAGGTAAAAGTCAATAAATCAGGAAACCTGCGTGTGAAAGGCTTTACACGTGCCAACACACAATCACAAATGCAGTACGATTATGGACCTTACACACAGGGTGTGGGTTTATTTTATACAGAATCTTTTTCTACCTTTGGTAAACTGCTGAGTCGGTATTTGAAAAGCATTACACCTGACAAGGAAGAAGAAAATCCGGACGAAAACAATTAACACACCTGCTTTTCTTATTCACTATTTCCCCTTCCTCAGCCTGAAAAGCCGGGGTTTTTCTAATGGCGATTACCCATATCGGTATTAAAATTTCGAAAAACTCCAAAATCGTGGAATCTTTGTAAATTCCCATCAATAATGTAAAAACCTGCTGTAAAACATAAGAAATAATTTTGAAAGTATATGGGGGGGGTAATTTTGTATAAACTATTTAAATTGAGTCGATACAAAAATATATTATTATTAACTTTAAACCTGATTTATTATGAAAACAAAGAACTTAATTTTAGGACTATTGTTTATGGCTGTTTTTTCTGTTATGATTAGTTGCAAGGAAGAAAATATTTTTACTAATGATAATGACTTGGTTACTACTAAAAGTGGATATCCCGAATTGATGAAAGAGCCTTTAGTACAGGAAATGCTAGCTGAATTGGCATCTTATAATATTTCAGTAAACAGACATGGTTTGCTAGAATTTGAATCGAAGGAGGACATTAACAAAGTTATTGATATATTGGAAGAATACGATAATAAGTTTGTGGACAAGGAATTAAAATATCCGACAGACCCAATATTGGTAGCTTTTGAAACAGCTTACACATTCAGTTCGTTGAGGAAAGAAATTGAAGATATAACATGTCTTTTGGAAAGGAAAGAAAGTCTTACAGATGAAAATGACCCGGATAATCATCATATCGTATGTGATTATTTTAGAACAGTTTTAACTCCCCAAAATGAAGTAGAGATTAATGATTTGATTTGTGTTTACCTTGATGAAGATATTGGTGTTGGTATAATGAATGAAGATTATAATTCTCTTGATGAATTGCAAAAGATAATCAATGGAAATCCTACACATTTTCAGGAAACTGTTGGGCAATACTGTTTATGTGATGGGAATTCATTTTTATTGCCAAATGATGACCCAGACCCTTATTGCGATGCAGATTTTTATTATTATGTTTCAGATGACGATAATCCTAAGGAAATTACATTTATTAACACTACCTCAAGTACTGGATATAATAATATAACTTATGACTGGTATTTGGATGATGGTACTTCCACATCTGAAAAGGACCCTGTACATACATATGATTTTGAGGGAAATTATGATGTAACTTTAAAGGTTTATCAATCAGGATACCCATGTGATGAAAAAACAAAAACAATATCTGTTTATAGTTCAAACATTTGTAATGCTGATTTTTCATCTAATATTGGAGCAGACGGATTGGTTAATTTTCATTCTTATTCATCATCAAGTGGTACTATAACAAGTTACCTTTGGGATTTCGATGATGATGAGACCAGTTCAGAAGAAAATCCATCTCATACATATTCTCAAAACGGAAGTTATACAGTTAAATTGACAATTCATGATTCAAATGGAGATAGTGACGAATATTCTGATATTGTGTATGTTGAAAATGCAAAAGAATGTTGCAAATCCAATGCAAAAGAAACAAGGTATTATGAATATATAGATGATGAGAGGAAAATCAAGCTTGTTTGCAAAGCCAGAAACGTTTGGCCTTTGCACTGGATAGTAGCGCAAACAAAAAACTATAAAATTACTTGGTATGGCAAAATTAGAAATAAAGCAGATAAAATAGAAGCTGATTATGGGGGTAATCTTTATGATAGCAATTGCGATACTTCAATTTATGTTAATTATCCATATGATGATAATGTAAGATACAACAAATGGAAAGCAACAGCTAGATTAGGTTATAATGCATTTAGAGTTAAAAACAAGTCGGTTGAATCTTCGTATTATATTTCTGACGAAGGAACCACAAAAGAAGATGTGGGTGTTTATATCCATCAGGCCGATTGTAATTAATTTTTTAATACTATGAAAACTGTACATTTTTTCATCATTACAATTTCATTTCTGTTAATGGTACAGGTAACTGCTGCCCAGGAAAAATCCGCAGGAATCAGGTTTGGCATTCCAGAATACATTTACAATATTTCAGAAGGAAACGAAGAATTTAAATTAATGCCGGCATTCTTTCACCCTAAAATTGAAGCATTCTACCATTCAGGGATAAATGAAACTATTTTCTGGGAAGGCAGCTTTGGATATTATGAACCTGGTATGAGTATTGGTGCAGAAATAATGTTTTTTGATGAGCTTGTTACTCAACATTTTTCAGAAAATCATTTTAAGGCCATTTCCTGCTCCGGATCTTTTGGAGCACAATACAATTTATTATCCGATTTGTATTTAGGTTTACAAACAGGGATGTCGGGAGATTATTATTTTGATCCTACCATAAATAGCCAAAACAATGGTGGCTGGATAGGAGATACATACACATCCTCTTTTATTGATGAAAATGCTTTAAGGACAAATTTCAATATACTTTTAAACAACCGTTTGTCATTTATTTGGAAAACCGGATTTAATATGAATTTCAGCTTATCAGGAGCATATTATACCGGTCTGTTTTATACCTGGAAAAGCAAAGTCTATTTTAAACTTGCAAAATCAGAAAACTCTACCGTCATCTATTCACCTACATTAAGTTCACGCGGTTCATATTGGCTTATTGATATTGGAGTTGCATGGGTATTTTGAAAATAAAACAATGATAATACCTCTCCGAAGATTATCATGCAAAAAGCCCCTGTCATTTCCCTTTCCTTAGCCTGAAAAGCCTGTGTTTTTGATGCGTGGCAACAGCTCCTTTATAATCGTTGCTGACAAAACGGATATCTTCAATGGTGTAAAACGCTTTGGGGTTGTAATTGTGTACCAGCTCAAGCAAGGTATTCAGGTTTTTACGTGAGCAGGTGGAAAATATCACATGCACCGGTTCCTGCCGCCCTTGTGCTTCGAGGTACGTAATCCCAAAACCATTATCCCGGATGCTGTCAATCAGCTTGTCAGCCCCTTTGCGTGTGATGATGCGCACGCCCACCTTTCCAATGGCCAGTTTTTCTTCTAAGTACATGCCAATGTAGGTGCCGGCACTAAAACCTGCGGCGTAAAAAATATAATTCATCCAGTTGTCCAGGTTCTCCATGATTCTGCTGATGGCAATAACCCATATTAAAATCTCAAAAAATCCCAGGATGGGCGCAATGTTTTTCATGCCGCGCCCCATCAGAATGTAGCGAATAGTGCCAATGCTTACCTCCAGTATCCGTGCGAAAAAGATAAACATAGGAATCAATACCCATGTCTCAAAATTAAAACTGTCTAACATGATTTTGCGCTTTATATATTTACTGGCGCAAAAGAAATGTTTTTTTTGAAACCACCGGATATGTTTTAAATCATTTTTCAGTCATTTGACTGATTGACAAATAATGTTATTTTTGTTAAAAATATAATGTGAACCAAAAAAATAATATTATGAGAAAACATATTTTTAATGCAGGCCCCTGCAAATTATCTGACAGAACGTTGGAAAATACAGCCAGAGCCGTTTTGGAACTTGACGACAATGGACAATCCGTCATGGAAGTGTCTCACCGCAGCCCGGAGTTTGAAGCTGTCATAGATGAAACTAAAGCACTCATGCATGAAGTGATGAATATCCCCGATGATTTTGAAATATTATTTCTCGGTGGTGGAGCTTCCATGCAATTTGCCATGATTCCTTACAATTTCCTTCAGGGAAAAGCTTTTTACCTGGATACAGGGACATGGTCAACCAAAGCCATCAAAGAAGCTGCCCTGTGGGGTGATGTAATTGAAGTATCATCCGAAGACAAAGGGTTTACTTACATCCCGAAAGGATATGATATCCCCGCTGATGCTGATTATGCTCACATCACTACAAACAATACCATCAAAGGCACTGAAATTATGGAAGATATGGATTCGCCCGTACCCTTGATGGCAGATATGTCTTCTGATTTCATGAGCCGCCCCGTTGATTTTTCAAAATACGCCATGGTGTATGGTGGCGCACAGAAAAATGTCGGACCGGCAGGAGCTACCTTTGTTATCATTCGTAAATCCATGCTGGATAAAGTGGTGGACCGCCCCATACCAACCATGCTAAAATACAAAACCCATGTAGATAAAGATTCAATGTTCAACACCCCGCCTTGTGTTAATATTTTTGCCATCAGGGAAACCTGTAAATGGGTGAAAGAAATGGGTGGTGTTGAGGCCATGGATAAACTGGCACAGCACCGTGCGGATACCTTGTATAACGCTATTGATGAAAGCAACATGTTCAAAGGCACCGTCGCCAAAGAAGACCGTTCCCGCATGAACATCTGTTTTGTTTTTGAAGATAAATATGAGGGTTTGCAAAAGGATTTTCTGTCATTTTCCTCTGACAGAAACATTATCGGGATTAAAGGACACAGGTCTGTTGGTGGTTTCAGGGCTTCAACTTACAATGCCTGTACTATGGATGACGTAAATGCCCTTGTCAAAGCCATGAAAGATTTTGAAAAAGAAAACGCTTAAGTAAAATCCGAGAACAGGGTTTGTTGTAATCAATAATAAAAACGTAAACATATGAAAAAAATACTTGTAGCTACGGTAAAACCATTTGCTCCCGATGCCGTAACCGGGATAAGGGATATTTGCAAGTCAGCAGGTTATGACCTGACTGTACTGGAAAAATACGATGGGCAAGACGCTTTGATTGAAGCTGTCAAAGATGCCAACGGGCTCATTGTCCGCTCTGACAAAGTAACTGCCGAAGTCATCAACGCCGCTGAAAACCTTGAAGTGGTTGTCAGGGCAGGGGCAGGCTATGATAATGTTGACCTTGATGCCGCCACAAAAAACAACGTGGTCGTGATGAATACACCCGGTCAGAATTCCAACGCTGTGGCAGAACTGGCGCTCGGCATGATGGTTTACCTTGCCCGCGGTGGTTTCAATGGAAAATCCGGGACAGAACTGAAAGGCAAAACCATTGGCATCCATGCTTACGGTAATGTCGGGCAGAACGTTGCACGCATTGCCAAAGGATTTGGTATGGAAGTGTATGCATTTGACCCTTTCATCAACAGGGCGGAAATTGAAGCCGATGGTGTGAAAGCCGTCACTTCGGCAGAAGCGTTGTATGAAACTTGCCAGTATGTATCATTGCACATTCCTTCCAATGAAAAAACAAAAGCATCCATTGGAACGGCATTGCTGAGCAAGATGCCTCAAAATGCTGTGTTGGTCAACACCGCCCGCAAAGAAGTTATCAATGAAAAAGAATTGATGCAGGTATTTGCTAAACGCGATGATTTCTCATATATCTCTGATATCGCCCCTGATTGTGCTGATGACATAGCTGCCAAATACGAGGGACGCTATTTCTTTACCCCCAAGAAAATGGGTGCCCAAACCAAAGAAGCCAATGTTGGTGCAGGTATCGCTGCCATCAATCAGATAAAAGGCTTGTGGGAAAAAGGAGATAAAACGTTTCAGGTAAATTGATTTTGTGTAACTTATCAGGTCTGAATCCGGTTAATAAATAGAAATATAAGTTGATTCGGTTACTCATGAGAAAAATTCACCCTTGCGTTAAATTTGTGTTTAGTCAAAAGAATGGAAAAACTGTTGTAATCGCAACCGTTCGCACCCGATTTTAACCATTATTAACCGCTATTAACCATTCTTGCTGATAGTTGCATGTTTGTAAAACTTAAATAAAAATATTATGGCAATTGTGAAACCGTTCAGGGGACTGCGGCCGCCAAAAGACATTGCTGCCGGGCTTTCCAGCCTCCCCTACGATGTGATGAATTCTAAAGAAGCCGCCCAGATGGCTGAGGGAAAAGAGTATTCCCTGCTTCATATTACACGTGCAGAAATTGACTGCCCCGAAGGCACAGACATCCACTCGGAAACCGTGTATGAAAAAGCAGCCGAGAATTTTAAAAAATTCCAGGAAAAAGGCTGGCTGCAACAGGATGATAAACCCATGTTTTATATCTATGCCCAAACCATGGACAACCGTACCCAATATGGTATTGTGGGCGGTGCTGCCTGTGAAGATTATAAAAAAGGGGTCATTAAAAAACATGAGCTTACCCGTCCCGAAAAAGAAGAAGACCGCATGGTGCTGACAAGGTACACACGCGCCAACATCGGGCCGGTATTTTTCTCATACAGGGCTGTCCCTGAAATTGATGCCATCGTAAAGCGTATTTCTGAACAAGAAAAACCGGAGTACGATTTTGTTGCCGATGATGGGTTTGGCCATAAACTGTGGGTTGTTTACAGCAATGAAGACAATGCCCAATTTGAAAAACTCTTTGCTGAAAAAGTGCCCAACACCTATGTCGCAGACGGGCATCACCGTACTGCAGCCGCAGCACGCATTGGTGATGAATTTGCTGCTAAAAATCCCAATCACACCGGTAATGAAGAGTACAACTATTTTATGGCCGTGCATTTCCCGGATGACCAGCTTCACATCATTGATTACAACCGTGTGGTTAAAGACCTCAACGGCATGAGCGAAGATGAATTTATTAGCAAAGTGAAAGAAAAATTTGATGTCGAAGAAATCGGTGAGCAGGTTTACAAACCAGCCAAATTGCACGAATTCAGCATGTACATTGGCGGAAAATGGTACAAGATGACAGCCAAACAAGGCACTTACGATGAGAATGACCCCATCGGCGTACTGGATGTTTCCATTTTGTCAAACCTGGTGCTCGACGAGTTGCTGGACATCAAAGACCTGCGTACATCCAACCACATTGATTTTGTCGGTGGTATCCGCGGCCTCGGTGAGCTGAAAAAACGTGTGGATTCCGGTGAAATGAAAGCAGCTTTTGCACTTTACCCTGTCAGTATGGAACAACTGATAACCATTGCCGATACCGGAAACATCATGCCGCCAAAAACCACCTGGTTTGAACCCAAACTGCGTTCCGGCCTGGTGATTCATAAACTCGACTGATGTACAGACCCCTTCAGTGAGTTGATTTGTGATTTGGGCGTGCCCTTTTTGGGATGCTACCATATCCAACAGGTCCAACAGAACAATTATACTATTTACTATACCGGATCTTACGATGACATAAAAAAAGCACAGGCTTTACAAAAGAAACTTGAACAAAACTATGGCCTAAAAACTACCCTCAATTATGGGGACTTCTATTAATTCTTTCGCATCAAGATTTTCAGCGTTTTTCATGGATAAAATAAAATAGGGAACACCAATTATTGTATCAGCATAATGGTGCCTTTTTTGGTTTTTATGCTGCCATTCCACATTTCAGCCTCAACATAATATACATACGTATCAACTGGCTGTAATTTTCCCTTGTAATAGCCATCCCAACCTTGTTCGATATCGTCGGTCTGAAATAACTTTTCACCCCACCGGTTATAAATGGAAAACTCCTTTAAATCTTTGATACCCATGCCTTTCACATATACCACCCGGTTTATAGCATTCCCTTCAGGGGTAAAAGCTTTTGGCACATCCAGCGTGTACCGTACATCCACAACGATATCATAATTATACTCTTCGGTAAAACAACCCAGGCTATCTGTAACTACTACCATATATGTCCGGTTTTCACGGGGATAAAAGGTGGGATTTTCACAGTAAACACAAGAAATATCTGTATCTGGCGACCATTCTATTTCCACTGAAGGCTGGTCTGTTTCCACATAATTGGATACAGATTCACCTATGATAATTGTATCCTGAGTGCTTCCCAATGCGCTGACAACCGGATACTGAATGGTTACATTTACCGTGTCTTTGTTGGTACACTCACTACCGGAAGTAATGGTCACATAATATGTGATGTCTTCTTCAGGAAGAGCATAGGGGTCTGCCACTTCTGTCTCACTCAGGTAAAGTCCGGGATACCACACATATTGTGCCCCATTTTCGGCATGCAAATTAAACCCGTCACCTTCACAAATGATGGTATCCGGTGTTGCATTTGGATCGGGAACATAACCAATCACAACTTGCCTGACAATATCGTCCCAACACCCTACTTCCGTGTTTTCCACTTCAAGGGTAATGTCAACCACAGAATCCATTTGTGTGTTGTTCACAAACAACACTGAATCCCAGTGTAGTGCAGTATGCGTTCCAAGACCTTCAACATCCCAGTGATACAACAGACTATCTCCAATAGAGGTATTTTTCAGGTCAACCATAAACGGACTACACTGAAACGTATCTGCCAGCAGACCTGTTTCTGTATCAAATAAATCAAATGCTGCCTGTACATTATGAATAACAACCTTCACATTTCTAAAAGTGTCACGACAACCAGACCCGTACAAATCAGGATCCACACGATAAAAGTTTCCGGATGAAGGCATATGATTATACGTATGGCTAACCGTATATCCTTGATCAATAGCTCCGTCTCCAAATGTCCATTTGATGCTGTCTATTTCTTCCCCATTTTCTATTGAAAACTCCAGGGTATCATGCAAACATGCATCAACAAAAGCACCATTTTCAACTTCTACTCCATTAACATATAAATCACCCCTGGGCCCATCCACGGTAATCAACTCCTGATGTTCTGCTGTACAACCAAAACTGGTTTCTACGACAAGTCTAAGGTAATATTCTCCTGCTTCCTGGTAAGCAAACTCATAGGCATTGTATCCATTCCCCTGCTGATTCATGTAGCCAGCATACCATCTATACACCGATGTGGGATCTTCAGGATCATCCACAGTTACATCGCCTGAGGATAAAATAAGCGGCGGACACGAACTGCTAGCATTCAATACTGTAAAATCAGCATGGGCTTCCTGCACTTCAATGTAAGCCACTTTCTCTTCTGTCTCAACACACCCATTTCCACTAATAGTCAGGCTTACATCATAAGTTCCCGGGGAATCATAAGTATGTATTGCCAATAACGAGTCACTTCCCGGAGAACCATCACCAAAATCCCATTCATAAGCATAGTCTTCATCATCCTGGAAGTTTGGAATAAATTCGATTGAATCTCCCACACACACTTGTCTGTCCTGGTCATTGACAGATTCTGCAATAAATCCTGCGTCCAGTGATATTAGTTCAACAAATGCAGAAATAACCAGGCTATCAACACATCCACCTGCTGTATGAGCTTCAATTATTACTTCGTATGTCCCTGAGTCTGTTAATGTAGAGTCAGAAATAAATGAAATGGAATCCGTACCGTTTTCAACAATTGTATCAGCATATGAAAATCCTGAATTTTGATTCTCGACATGCACAATGCCAAGGGAAATATTATCATCAGCCTGAATAATACCCTCTATAATCAGATTATATGGAGCACATCCTTCAAGAGGATATAGGGAGGTAATATCTATATCAGGTCCTGCAATATGCAAATTTTTACATAAAGAATCTTCACAGCCATTTACATCCCTTACGTGCAGACACACCTCAACATCACCTTGCGTATGATATATATGCGTAGTTTCTGAATCCGGCATCCATCCTGAATATTCTCCATCTCCGAAATCCCAGTAAAATTCTTCAGCATTATCACTTCCGCTTTCCTCAAAAGTATATTCATCATTAGCACAAACAATGGCAGGATTTAGATTAAATGATGCAACAGGCTGTATTACACTTAATTCTATAGAATCTCGATAAACACATCCGGTGGAGGCATTTATGGCATTCACAATTGCCCAATAATCACCAGTTCCCGGAAATTCATAAATAATTGCACTATCTGTCGTAGTTAATTGCTGATTGATAATACTATTTGCATCATCTCTAATAATCCAATCCCACGAATCTGCCTGGACTAAATTCACTTCAAATAAATATTCATTTCCCTGGTCACAATCATGGATATAAGAAATGTCGTAAATGACAGGTCCATTTACATAAAACAAAGAATCGACAAATAACGAATCACGGCAACCATTGTTCTCCACGACATGTACAACCTGCACCCATCCTGTATCTTGGTTAAATGTATAATCATACTGATCTTGTTCATTTGAAGTACCCCATTGCCAATGAGCCGTATCTCCAAATAACCATTCGTATGAGTCAATATAATCCGGATCTTCAGACTCGCTGATAAAATCCAAAGAATCCCATGGGCATACTTCAGTAGGATATAATGTGGAATCAAAAAGTGGTGTATGCTTTTTTCCAACCTGCAATTCCATTTCAGCGGTATCCCTACATCCATTTATATCCATCACTATTAATTCTATTACATAAAAACCAGTGTCATTGTAAACATGATTCTCAACAGTTTCTCCGTTGTAGGGATCAGGATACGCATTGGGATCCGCAATATTGGAATAAAAGTCCCATGAAAAATTTACAATATCATCAGGATTTGTCACGGAATCATAAGTTGCAGTTACTTCCAAAGGAAAACAACCTTCAGTAGTGTCAATGGAAAATAGAGCTGACGGAGAATTAATTAATACATCTGGGCCGGAATAACTACCTGTACAACCATGAAGTGATTCTATTTCCAATGATGGATAAAAATGACCTTCATTTTCGTATGTATGATCAATTTCACTACCATATCCATCTTC
This sequence comes from Candidatus Delongbacteria bacterium, assembly GCA_027858215.1. GTDB lineage: Bacteria > Bacteroidota > Bacteroidia > Bacteroidales > ML635J-15 > JAQIBY01. Next base: position 14,025 of record JAQIDD010000012.1, read on the forward strand.
ACCGTCTCCAAATATCCAATGATATTCATCAACATCAACCGTTGTAGAAGAAGTAAAATGAACAGAATGTGGGGGATCACAACTGAATTCCTCATCAATCGTAAATTCGGGTTGAGGGTCCTCTACCATAACATCAAAGCTTGTATCTGATTCACATGCACCACCCGGATCCACCGTTAAGGTGATAGTATGTGTACCCGGAGTACTAAAAATGATCTCCACACTGGATTGTTCACTGGTTTGAGAATTATCAAAATCCCAGAAAAGATCATAACCTTCATTATTGCAAATAAAATAAGTACGTTCTTCTATGCAAGCAACATTATCTGTTATTGCGGTATAATCCGAATCGTAAATTGTAAAATCCGGAACTACAGGATGCACATGCACGTAATCAAGGGAATCAACAACTGCTGTGCAACCGTAGTCATCTTCAACTGTCAAGCTGACATCATAGTCCCCATTACTTGCATATTCATGCACGGGATTTTCGTCAGTTGAGACAGGAGAGCCATCCCCAAAATCCCATTCAACACTGTAGCCTAAACTACCGGAAACAGTTACTTCACTGTTAAAATTCATATCTACGGGAGAATAACACCATGATTGAGGATCAGCAAAGAAACTAACAACCGGGGTATCTGATAACATAATCGCATTCTCCTGAAAATAGTTTGAAGAACAACCGTTTTGGTTAGTAACTTCAAGCATGATATTAAAAATCCCATCCTGTGTATATTCATGTACGGGATTTTCCACTGTGCTACTTGTTCCATCTCCAAAATTCCAGAGATATGAAGAAATTGTTCCTCCCCCTTCCTGAGTTGTTGTATTCACGCAACTATGTTCATAGGGAACACATCCCTCGTAATTTACCGTTTCAAAATCTGCTACAGGGGTAGGTAAAACAAATATAACCATTGTTTCCGAATCAGAGAACCCATCACATGTAACAGTTAAAGTAACCGTAAAATCACTGGAGGAGTTATAATTATAACCGGGATTTTGCTCATAAGAAACTTCTCCATCACCAAATTCCCAAACATAGTCAACTGCTCCGGAACAACCTGAAATATCACTTGTATTGGTAAAATAGACACTTTCATTTACACATACCGAATCCTGCCCCTCCCCTACTTCAAAATCAGCAACTGGCTGTGCAACAACACCACGTAATACTATTAACATAGCAATTCCAAAAAAGAATAAAATTTTCCGTATGAGCATTTTTATTTTTCTTTAGTAATTTTAATTGATATCATCAACAAATATACTATATTTG
>JAQIDD010000019.1 GCA_027858215.1 Candidatus Delongbacteria bacterium
ATTTTAAGTAGTGTCACAATTCCGTCTGTTTAATTTCATAAAAGTATATTTTATTAAATAAACCACCAAATTATTACGCAGTTACTTTGTCAGAAAAGTAGAAAATTACAAGGAGGGTGTTTTTATTTTTCTCTCTCTGATGGTAAGTGTAAGAGCAATACCCATTGTTGTTTTTTTTCTTTTACACTACGTGCAACTGCTATCGTTTTTCCAGAATAAGGATCAATCCCGGTATAATACATGACCGTTGCCAATGTCATAGGGGTAGGCGTGAAATCCTGTGATTGTTCTGCCAAAATATGCTTCTGCATGACTTTTTCCTTCAGATTTTGCATATCCTGAAAGCTGCATCCCGGATGAGAACTGATGAAATAGGGAAGTAACTGCTGATTGAGTTTGTATTTGGCGTTTGTTTGACTGAAAAATGCATCCATTTCCAGATAGTGGTCAAAAGATGGTTTTCTCATGTTTTTAAGCACGTTATCTTCGGTATGCTCAGGTGCCACTTTAAGCCTTCCACTCACGTGATGGCGTATTAGCTGTTCAAGGTATGTTAATGCAGTTTGCATATGCTTTTTACGGGATTTAAAAATCAAATCATACCGTATTCCACTGCCAATGCTGAGCTTTTTTACACCTGGTTGTTGACGTACTTTCTCATACAGGCTTACAAGGTTTGTATGGTCTGTGTTGAGATTATCGCATATCGAAGGGTAGATGCACGATGGCCGTTTACATTGCCTGCATTTCACAAGGTCAATGGGTTCCATGCCATACATGTTGGCAGAGGGGCCACCCAAATCAGTTATGTGCCCTTTGAAATCAGGCATGGATTTGATGTGTTGTACCTCTTTCATGATGGATTTTCCGGAACGGCTGCTGATAAAACGTCCCTGGTGGGTTGCAATGGTACAAAAAGCACAAGCGCCGAAACATCCCCTGTGGATGGTAACGGAATGACGAATCATGGTATAAGCTGGTATTTCAGGCTTATCACGGTAGCGTGGATGGGAAAGGCGTGTGAATGGAAGCTTATAGATTTTGTCCATTTTTTTTGTACTCAGCCTCTTTTGGGCAGGATTGGTGACCACATATTTATCCCTGACAGGTTGTATCAGGGTTTTAACATCCAGGGCATTGGCATTTTTCTCGATGGTGACAAAATTTTCAGCAAATACCTGCTTGTCTTCTATGCATTTTTCATGTGATGCCAGTATGTTTGAATCCGGAATATCCGGGCGTCTGTTGCTGATATACTGCAGGTTGGGGATATTATGGATATCCTTCGGTTTGTTTTGGTCCAGGGCGTTGGCCAGGTAAACCACTGGGTATTCTGCCATGCCATACATCAGCCAGTCTGCGCCACTGCTGTATAATATCCCCGGCAACAATTTATCCTGCCAGTAATCGTAATGTGTAAATCGCCGCATTGATGCTTCGATGCCACCAATGACAACAGGGACATCCGGGAAAAGCTTTTTCAATATCCGGGTGTAAACCAGGCTTGGGTAATCAGGACGTGCCCCATGACGGTTTCCGGGGGTATAAGCATCATCATGACGCAGGCGTTTGAATGCCGTGTAATGGTTGACCATGGAATCCATGTTGCCGGCAGAAACACCAAAAAACAAGCGGGGAGGGCCTAGTTTTTTAAAATCACGAAGGTCATCCTGCCAGTTGGGCTGAGGAATTACAGCTACTTTATAACCTGATGATTCCAGCATTCGTCCTATCACTGCTGTGCCAAAAGAGGGATGATCAACGTAAGCATCACCGCTAAACAGGATAATGTCAGGTTGTTTCCAACCCAGGCTGTCCATTTCTTTCCGGCTGGTGGGCAAAAAATCTGCAGTTTTGTTTTCCACTTTCATCCGGACAAAAGTAATCATTTATTGCCGCAGATTACACAGATTTTCGCAGATTAACCTGTGCCCATCACTCCATCTCTCCGTCTCTCCATCACAATCCGTGCAAATCATTCTTTTATTTCCCCAAAAATCTTTGTACTTTTACAACAAAATCAGGAAATGTACAGATTTATTGCCATCATTACGTTGTTTTTTGCCTTGTCTGCGCCGGCACAAGACATTGCCGTAAAATCTTTCCGCTGCCTGCCGCGTGATATGGATGCCAGGATTGCTCATCCTGTCACAGACCAGAATGGCGATGTGGCTGCCCTCATCAAAGTGGTGACTACCGAAACCGGTTTTAAATTTGAGGCCGGAACACTTGGTATTGTGAAAACCGAACAAAAAATAAGCGAAATCTGGGTGTATGTCCCTTACGGCAGCCGTAAAATCACCATCAAACACCCACAGCTTGGAATTTTAAGAAATTACATTTATCCCGAAGCCATCAAAAAATCCACGGTGTATGAAATGGTACTGACCACCGGCAAAGTGGTAACTACCGTGGAAGAACCCGATATTGAAACCCAATGGCTGATCATAAAATCAAATCCAACTGGTGCAAATGTGTTTGTTAATGATAAACTGGCAGGAACCACCCCTTTTCAGCGGAAATTCAAAGAAGGCGAATTCAATTACCGCCTTGAGAAGAACCGTTACCACAACAAAGCCGGAAAAATTGAACTGTCCGGTGAACGCAAAACACTGGATCTGGAACTGAAACCAAAATTCGGCAATATACGGATTACCTCCACGCCAGAAAATGGCATGCAGATTTATGTGGATGACGAAAATACCGGCGAAACCACGCCTGCTACTTTAGAGGAGGTATCCTCAGGGGAGCACCGGGTGAAACTTCAAAGCGAATGGTACCAGCCGCAAACCAAAATGATTACAGTTAATGATGAGCAAACAACCAATGCTGAATTTAGTATGCAGCCCGCCTTTGCAAAACTAAGCATAACCGCAAAGCCCGATGCCGACATCCTCATAGATGGTGACAAAAAAACCACAGGTAGCTGGAGCGGCAGGCTTTTAAGCGGAATTTATACCGTAAAAGCTGAAAAAGCCAAATATTACAGCGAAGACAAGCAAATAGAAATTACCGCTGGAAACGATGAAACCCTCAGCTTTGAGCTAAATGGTAAAACAGGTAGCGTGGATGTAGTAACAATACCCATGGAAGCCACAGTTTATTTTGAAGGTGTAAAACAAGGCCTTTCTCCGCTTACCATTAAAGACAAACTCACAGGCAGCTATGATATCCGCTTAGAAAAAGAAGGCTACGGTACAGTTAGCAAAAGCATAACAATAAATGAAGACGAAACCGTTTCTGTTGAAGAAATTTTGGAAAAAAGTGTAAAAAACAAAAGTATCTTTACTGATACCCGCGACGGCAAACCTTACAAAACCGTAAAAATAGGTAATCAAACCTGGATGGCAGAAAACCTGAATTATAAAACAAGCTATGGTAGCTGGTGTTACGATGACAAAAGCAGCAATTGTGAAAAATACGGCAGGCTTTACGATTGGGAAACCGCCAAAAAGGTGTGCCCTGATGGTTGGCATTTGCCATCAAAAAGCGAATTTGAAACACTTTGGGAAAATGTTGGAGGTAAGGATTTACTCTTTGGTATGAATAATTCTTCTACTTTAGCTTATAAGAGCATACTGCCAGGTGGCAATAGCGGTTTTTCTGCACTTTTTGCCGGAAAACGAGAGAAAAATATTTATTACCTTGATGCAGGTTATTTTTGGTCTTCTTTTTCTCCTACTAACATGGCTGATTATGCAGATTGTCTAATTATAGGGCATTTTAATGATGCCGACTTTGGAACATGGTTTCGTAGTAGTGGAATGTCTGTACGATGCGTTAAAGATGAATTCCCATTAAATCAAAATCTGAGCTCGATAAGCAATAAAGGGTTTGAAGATTTTACGGAAACTGTAAAGTGAATTAATCTAGACATTGTGGCTGTACAAGCTGGAACATTTCAAATGGGTTGCACCTCAGAGCAAAGCGATTGCGACGATGATGAAAAACCTACACATAGTGTTACGGTGGATGATTTTTATATTGGGAAGTATGAAGTAAGCATAGCTCAATTTAAGGCATTTATTGATGACACAGGTTATAAAACCGATGCGGATAAAGAGGGTTGGAGTTATCTTTGGAGAGGGACATGGGAAACGAAGAATGGTGCTAACTGGCTTAGTGATGTAAGTGGAAATACTCGTTCACAATCAGCGTATAATCATCCGGTTATTCATGTAAGTTTGAACGATGCCAAATCGTATTGTGAATGGCTAAACCGAAAAACAGGTAAAACTTATCGTTTACCCACCGAGGCAGAGTGGGAATTTGCAGCCCGTGGGAGGTCTTCGCCAGGCTCAGCCACCACAACAAAGTATGCTGGCAGCGACAATATAGGTTCGGTTGCCTGGTATTCTGATAATTCAGATTGGAAAACTCATCCTGTTGGACAAAAATCAGCAAACGAACTGGGTATTTACGATATGAGCGGTAATGTGTGGGAGTGGTGCAGCGATTGGTATGGCGATTACAGCAGTGGTAGCGAGACCAATCCTAAAGGGCCATCAAGCGGCCCGCACCATGTTTTGCGCGGCGGCGGTTGGGGCTTCATTGCCGTGGACTGCCGTGTGTCGACTCGCTTCGACATCAATTCCGATTACCGTAACGACTTTAGCGGTTTTCGTTTGGTTCTTGTCCCATGATTTGGTTGGTGGTTATCGGGCTATGCCTGCGAGCTTGCCCTCGTGAAATACGGAGTAAATTTCACGAGGATAGAGAAGAATGAGATTGCTTCAACAATCGAATAAAATAATAATACCCAGCTTTGCGGGGTCGAAATTTTGTTAGGAATGAGCGCAATATCAAGTTTGCTTGAATATTGCCGAATGACGACACAAAATCACTGAAAGTAAATAGTTTTAAAATATGCAAGAACAAATTTACAGTATTCCAGCCATCGATAACAATGACGAATTGCAAAAAATGAATGCGTTTTTGCGAGGTCATAAAATTCTTTCTATTTTTATACCAAAATCAAGATAATGCACAGAATATTAGTCATTATTGCAATATTTGTCTCTATTTCAGCCACAGCACAGG
>JAQIDD010000043.1 GCA_027858215.1 Candidatus Delongbacteria bacterium
CTGCTGTGTTATGCCGCCCTCAAATTTTTCTGTTGTTTCCCATTTATGCATTTGTCCTCTGGCAACCAAAACAATTCAAAACGGTATTGGTCAGGGGGGCATTCTTTTTTGCAGGTTTTATCATGTTGTATGGTCCATGGCCAATCCGCAACTACATTAATCATGATAAAATTATTTTAACTCAGGATCTCAGGGGATTTGGTTGTTGGGATGAAGATGTGCTGGCTTTTTTGCAGTATGTGTATGCTGTAAAATCCGGGTGGCAGCCTCAACGGGATCAGATTGTAAAAAACAAACCCGTTACATGGCCGGATATAGCCTATACGTCTGTTGAAGACAGCCTTAAACTTGAAAAAGTGGTATGGAATGCCAAACATTGCAGCCGTGGATTTAGTCATCAAGAGGGGTACTGGAAAGCACCTATTGATTCGGCAGGTTGCACCAAAGAAACCGCTCAGCTTTTTACCGAATTAAGGCAACATCAAATTAAGGCTAATCCTTTGAATTTTTATCTGTTGGTCCCGCTTCAAAACCTCAAAAAGGCGGTGTTTAAATCAGACCTGGTAAAGCCCAAAAACAAAACAATGTTTGTGCTGGGGAAATTGTTGTCTGCATACCGCACCGTGTTGATTTTATTTGGGATTGCCGGTGCCATTGTAGCGATCTGCCGGAAAAAATGGCAATATTGGGTGCCGCTTTTGTTTGCTGTGTTTCTATACATAGCGCTGTGTTTTGGCACCGCTCCACAGTTTAGAAACATTGAAATGCGCTACTTTTTGCATGCAGATATCATGTTGTTAATCCCAGCGGCATGGTTATTTAATGAAATTTATAAAAAACTAATGAATCGCCATATCATATGATTATCTCTGTAATAATACCACTGTACAATGAAGAAGACATCATAGATGAATTTCATCAACGTGTTTTGAATGCAATGACTAAAACAGGCGATGATTTTGAAGTTATTTATGTTGATGATGGTAGTACAGACAATACATTGCAAAAATTGTTAAATTATCACAAAAAGGATTCACGGTTTAAGGTACTTGAGTTATCCAGGAATTTTGGCCATCAGGCTGCTTACACTGCAGGATTGAATGTTACGCTCGGTGATTATGTGTGTATGCTTGATGGTGATCTTCAGGACCCACCAGAATTAATTCCGGAGATGTACGAAAAATTATCAATAGGAAACTACGATATTGTTTATGGTAAACGCATATCACGTAAGGAAAAAGCAGGGAAACGTTTTTTTATCCTTTTATTTCACAAGATATTTTCATTCATCAATAACGTTGGGGCTCCGGATAATGTTGGAAATTTCGGAATGATGAACCATAAAGCAAAAGAGGCTTTTCTGATGCTAAAAGAAAAAAACAGGTATTTGCCCGGCCTGCGTTATTTTATTGGTTTTCGTCAAACAGCTATAGAATACAAGCGACCGGAAAGAACCCGGGGAAAAGCAAAAATGAATATAAAATCCTTAATGCAACTGGCTTTCGATGCCCTGTTTTCCTTGTCTAAACTACCCTTAAAACTTGCTTTTGTTTTTGGATTTACCGGGCTTGGCCTTTCTCTTGTTGGAGCCGTTGTTGTGATCATAAAAAAAATCACAGGTGCTGCTATAACCGGTTGGACATCCATGATGTTGTCTTTGTTTTTCTTTGGGAGTGTTATTTTGATTTTTTTGGGGGTCATGGGGGAATACATTTTCCGGATTTATAAGGAAACACAAAACAGACCTGTGTATTTTATCCGGAATTACCATACTAAGGATGATAAGAATCAGAACTCATGAACCTGTTACTGTCATTGAAATTTTGGGATTTATCCGTCCCCGCTATTGCTCTGCTGGACAAGGTCTTTGAACTTTGATCTTCATGCCTCGCTGGCAGGAAAGTATATCAAGGGTTAAGGGGACTTCTAATAATTCTTTCGCATCAAGATTTTCAGCGTTTTTCATAGACAATGCAAATTTTTGAAGCACTATCGGGATAATGCAAAAAAATTTTAATAATTTTGGCTGCACTCGGCATAGCTCAAGCAAGCTTGGCTCTGCCCTCATTTGCACAAAATTTAAAGCAGGATATGAGAAACGCTGAAAACCCCATGGGAACAAAT
>JAQIDD010000044.1 GCA_027858215.1 Candidatus Delongbacteria bacterium
CCTTACAGGTTATACCATCGTTGGCATTGAAGAAGATATTATTTTTTTCTCTTTATATCCTTGGAGCAAAACTGAACAAAATAGCTTATTGTATTGAAATGCCAAAAGAATCAGGAAAAACTGTGATAAATAAAGGGTGTTGAAATCAATGGCAAGAAAATACAAAAAAGTACTTATATTTCAATAATTTATATTGAAAAAGCCTCTGTTTTAGTGTATAGTTGTTAGTGACAAAAAAAACATACAAATACCCCAAAACAGAGGACTTTTATGAATTCAAAACAGGCAAAACATATCAGGACCATCGTGGTAAAGCAACTGAAAACAAACTACCCCGGCTGGAAAAAACTGACCAGGAAAGTCAAAAAAGAATTAACTAGGCAGGTGCTGGATGAAGTCATGAATGTCTATGATTATGATCAGTCACTGGATATGCCCATAGAAGAGCTTACCGGCATTTCGAATCAAACTCCACAAACAGGTGTTAAAAATCTTGCTGAAATGGCTGATTACATAGACAATTTTTATCACGACAACATCTTCGGTTTTGGTGCACTCAAAAAATCTTATCCAGAAATCTATGATGAAGAACTCAAAATCATTGATACGCTTTTGGATGATCAAATCATAAACAGCCTCATCTCACCATCAAATTACTCTGCCCCCCATCGCTTCATCAAACCATATCAACTGTTACGAATGGAACTTTTGAAAATCATAAAGTATCCGGAAATCAGTTACCGCAAATTCTGTTCGGACGATTATTTTGGCAGGGATTGTAAACAGAACCGAAGATTTGCAAGGCTTTCGTTAAGCAGCAAGATCCAGGCACATCATACTGAGTTGTGTCACTTCAGGAACAGTTTGTCGTTCAAAAAGGTGATGAATCTGCTGCTGTATTTCCTTCATTACTTTTATAAATCCGGATGCCTTGAAAATGCAGTTATACATGGGATTGATTCTTCCGAACTTCCCTCAGAGGTGAAATATCCACTGTGTACGGTAAAAGTCGGCCGGAATAAGATACGCATTTACTCCGATCTGGACTGTGATTGCGGGACACGCCGGAACAAAAGAGATAAGTCACATTATGTTGTGGGCTACAGGCTTCATACATTAACAGCTATCAATCCATCTACCGGCCATTCTTTTCCTCTGATTTCCCTTGTCGGTGCAGCAAACCATCATGACAGCCTTTTTTTGAAGCCTTTGATCAAGCTTGCTCAGGCTATGGGCATAGATGTAAAACTGATAACAGCAGACCAGGCATATCATGACAGTGACGGATCGGTGCTTCAGGAAACAGGGGTTTATGTGGTGGCACCGGCATCTGAAAAAACAAAGATTCCTGAAAATGTTTTGGAATCTCCGGTGCGGGTTCTGTGCCATAATTTTTGTGAGATCCCGATGATGAACTTGGGAACATCGGACAAAGGACATGAATTCGGATGTGCTGCATCTTCTGGAGAGTGTCCAATCGAATCCGGGTGCCCCAAATCAAGAACCATTGGTTTTGACAATGGCTATTTTCAACCGATGCCGCTATTTCATACCGAATCTGAACAATCCATTGCGATTCGGAAAAATTGTGAACGTCCATTCAACCTGATGAAAAAGCGTGAGGGCCTTGAACAAACAAGGGTCAGAAGTCAAAGTGGCGTTGTTTGCCGCTCGACGCTTACAACCATAGCAACCTTACTGATTGAAATGGCTGGTTTGAGGAGAAAACCCCGAAAGAAAAACACTGGACAAATGGAGTTGTTTGCCGCCACAGGATAAGCAAAAAAGCATATTGTAGAAACGGTTTTCAGAGTCTGATTGAATCGGACTGTTGGAGTATTGCCCGAATTTTACACAAGGGCCAAAAAGTGACAATGTCACACAGGTCAAAAACACAGAATCAGGCAAGAATCTGGCAAGTCAGACAAAACAAACCCTGAAAATTTATTCTAACATGAAAATCTGGCTCTGTGGGCCAGCATATTAGCTATTAAAAAATGAAGAAGATTTGTAAACCGGTCAAATTTTGAACGGTTTCAACACCCTTAATA
>JAQIDD010000047.1 GCA_027858215.1 Candidatus Delongbacteria bacterium
GATTTTATGTATTTTTACCCTATAATGTATTTGAAGCACATTTCCATACTGAATTACAAGAACATCAGGGAATTTGAAACTGAATTTTCCTCCCGGTTTAACTGTTTTCTTGGGAAAAACGGGGCCGGCAAAACCAACCTGATGGATGCCATTTATTATTTATCTTTTACCAAAAGCCACTTCAATGCCATAGACAGGCAAAACATCCGTCATGGAGAAGAGATGTTTGTCATTGAAGGGAAATACAATATTAAAGATGAACAAATTACCATGTTATGCGGATTAAAAAAGCATGGCAAAAAACAGGTTAAACGGGATGGCAAGGCATACGTAAAATTTGCCGAACACATCGGGATGCTACCTCTGGTATTCATTACACCATCAGATACCGAAATGATACACCTCGGCAGTGATTTGCGGCGCAAATACATTGACGGTGTAATTTCACAATACGATAAACATTTCTTAAAACAGCTTATTGACTACAACAGAGCACTTGAGCAACGGAATGCCTTGTTGAAAAAAATCAGCACTAAAAATCCGTATGACAAAGATGCCCTGTTGATATGGGATGAAAGAATGCACGCAGCAGGCAAATACATTCATAAAAAACGCAAAGAAGCGGTAAATGCACTCATTCCCATTTTCAATCGATACTACGATGATATTTCCGGTAAAAAAGAACAGGTAAACATCACATACAAATCTTCCCTTCATCACAAAACACTCATTAAATTACTGGAAGAGAACAGGGAAAAAGAACTGCTTTTTCACCATACCACAACTGGCATACACAGGGATGATTTGCATTTTGAATTGAACGGACACAGCCTTAAAAAAACCGGATCACAGGGGCAGCAAAAAACATTTATCATAGCGTTGAAACTGGCTCAATTTGATTTTATCCATCAAACCATGGACATTCCTCCTGTTTTGTTGCTGGACGATATTTTTGATAAACTTGATGATTTCAGAATAAATCAATTGGTACAATTATTGTCCGATGATAGATACGGGCAGGTGTTTTTTTCTGACACCAGCGAAGAAAGATTACCCGAATTATTGAAACCAATCGACGTTGATGTACGTATATTTAATATTAATATTAACAGTTATGAAAACTATGAAGAAAATCCTGATTCTTGCATTGATAATGATGATACCGGCAATCACCAGCCTGGCACAGAGCAATCTCAAACACAAAAATGAAAAATTCCTGACGGGGCATTGGAAACTTGATACCATGTACATGGATATAGAATTGTCAGATTAGTATATGGTTATTTTCAAACAAAAATACCAGGAACTCAAAGAACAAACCGAATTTATTTTTCGACCTGACGGTTCTTACACAAAATTGTCCATAGAACCACCGCGACAAGGCCAATGGTCTCTCAATCAAAACGGAACCATAATCACCATAGAATTTGACGATTCCGATGAAGTATCAAAAACAAAGATACGCAGCCTCACAGGCAATAAAATGGATATGCAACCAGTTGGGGATGCCATAAACACGCGGGTGATACTGTATAAAAAAGAATAAAACCATGGAAAATTTCCTCCGTATTGCTGTTGATTTTGACGGAACAATTGTTGAGCACAACTATCCGGAGATAGGAAAACCTTTGCCCGGCGCATTTGATACACTATATCCATTTTCGGAGCAGGGGCACTAACTTACCCTGTGGACATTACGTGATGGTGATGCTCTACAGGAAGCTATAGAATATTGCATGGAAAATGGTGTCATGTTCTGGGCTATCAACAAATCCTTTCCTGATGAAGAATTCAATCAATATGTCTCCAGAAAAATCAATGCTGATATCTACATCGATGATAAAAATTTTGGTGGTTTCCCCGGGTGGCATAACATTTATGAAAAACTAGATGGCGGTGAATTGCAGGTAAAACCAGAAAAAAAACGGGGCTGGTTCAGATTATAATTCCCTGATTTTATAACCACCTGCTTTTTGCACTTTTATATGGCCGGCGTTTTTATGAATAAAAAGCAGATTGAAATGTTTCCTGATCGCCACATGGCAAGTGATAATACCTAAACTGATGATCACAGGACTTGAGATTTATGGGATATTCAAGCAAGCCATCATGATAACCGGGTTTGTGTTTGTCATGATGCTTGTAATAGAATACATCAACGTTCAAACCCAGGGGCTATGGACAAAAGGGATTAAGGGGCCTTCTAATAATTCTTTTCTTTCAAGAAACAAATTTGATGAATAAGATGCAAGGCACAAATTTTGTGCAAATTTTGCGCAAACGAGGGCAGAGCCAAGCTTGCTTGGGCTATGCTGAGAGCAGCCAAAATTATTAAAATGAGGGCAGAGCCAAGCTTGCGACGCAGTGAGCTGAGTCGAACCTGCTTGAGCTATGCCGAGTGCAGCCATAATTATTAAAATTTTTCTGAATAGCCAAAGCTATTTAGAAAAATT
>JAQIDD010000051.1 GCA_027858215.1 Candidatus Delongbacteria bacterium
CGTGTGCAGGTGTGCATTTTTTTACCAGATCAGCAAACCGGTTATCCACCACCATTTCTTGGTGTGGATTGATGTTTTGAAGTGTGGTAATTTCTTCATCTGCATTTTCCACCAACGTATAATCAGATACAAACCAGGCATTGCCACAGGCGGAATAATTTTGGATAGGCTGCATTTCCGGATGAACAATGAGGTATTTTGTGTTCAGCATATCCAAAACCACAGATTTAAAATTGGCATTGAACATGCCGTTGATCTGTTCCATGTTTTGCTGTTTGGATTGAAGCACAAAATTAGCCAGGTTTCTTGCGTTATTCACCTCCTGAAACAGCAATGAATCATACAATTCCTGGTAGCGGCGCATTTTGGCACCATGGTACCCGCCAATGGATTTGTGATGCCATGAAGTACTGGCATCGTTGAACATGCTTACACCCAGGTTTGCTACCCGAAAATGTTCGCGTTTGTCTTTGAGTATTTTTTTGTCAGCTTTGGATGTTGTGAAAGGGGTTTGGAATTGCCTTTCCGACACAAAATTATCTTCGCTTAAATACCGCCTGTTGACTGGCCAATGGTCAACAACAACAATCAAAAACAACAAGGCATAAGCCAATTCGGGTTTAATTTTCTTTTTGTAAATAAGGTAAAGGATGCCGATCCCCAACAGCACAAAAATGAATGAACGAAGTGCATCTTTTCTGACCATGGATTTACGGTCTGCACGTAAGGCAGGAATGTACTCTTTCATCATGCTTTGTTTCATTTGCTGGTATTGTGGATTGTCCCCGGCGCCCTGAAATATCTGTTCCACCAGTTGGCCGTCCTTTTCTGTTTTGGGGTTGGTGATGCCGGGAGCTACAATAACCAGCAGCAAGAAACCAAGTACCAGGCCACCTGATATTTTGAGCGTGTTGAAAACCCGGGTGTTCTTATTCCCTGCTTCTTTAAACAATTCCCTCACCGCAAGAAAACCCAGCAAAGGCATCGTAAATTCTGCAATGATAAGAATCATGGACACGGTCCTGAATTTATTGTATCCGGGAACGAAATCCAGGAAAACATCAGTGAACCACATCATGTTTTTTCCCCATGCAAGGAAGATGGATAAAACAGTGGCAGTAAGCAACCACCATTTGATTTTCCCTTTCACCAGGAACAAGCCAAACACAAACAGGAAGAAAACAAACGCCCCGATATATACGGGACCAGATGTAAACGGTTGTTTGCCAAAATACAAAGGCATTTGCTTAATGATGGATCCGGCGGATTCGGGTCCCAGGTATTTTTTCATTACATCGTAGGTTTCACTGTCTTTATCGAGTTTGCCTCCCGAAGCACCACCGTTGAAATTCGGAACCAGGAGGGTGAATGTTTCGCCTTTGCCATAACTCCATTGGGTAATGTAGTCTTTGTCAAGGCCGGTGGTACGGTTTTCTTTATCGGAACTAAGTTCGCTGGGCCCTCGTATCGAGTGCTCGCCGTATTCGTATGTTGTTAATAAAGGCGTGGCGTTGGCACCAAAAGAAAGGATGATCCCTGCCAGCAACAATCCGCTTGCTTTAAGAAATTGGGGAATGTACTTGTTCCTGATGGCATCAACTAAGTAAAAAATAACCAAAAGCAAGGCTGTTAAGCCGGTATAATAAACAATCTGAAAATGCCCTGTGAGCATCTGCAGGATCAGGAAAAATGTCATCAACATCATGCCCCAAAAAGGTTTTCGGTCATACGCCAGGTAAATCCCTGCGATAACCGGAGCCATGTATCCCAGAGCTACCGCTTTGGTAACGTGACCGGCAGCAATGATAATAAACAGGTAGGATGAAAACCCAAATGCCGCTGCCCCTGCCATACTGAGCCAGGGTTTTATTTTGAATACCAAAAGCAAAATATAAAAACCCAGCAAATAATAAAACAGGTGAGCTATGGGCCTCCAGTTGCCAAAATTCATAATATAATTAACCTTAGAAAAAACAAGCTTCGATTTTGGGGTGGTTATCAGATACGTAGGCATCCCGCTGAACATGGTGTTTGTCCATAGAGGGCCTTCCCCGGTGCTGTCTTTCACTTCTTTGTATTCGCGTGACATGGCCTGGTAAACTTTCCAGTCATGTTGTTGAAGACGCTGATTGTTAAGTACGGGAGAGAAATATACGATGGAGATGATAAAAAATCCCAGTACAGCTACGATGTGAGGTAATACCTGTTTTTTAAAATTGATTTTCATAATGCATCTGTTTTGGTCAAAAATAAGAAAAAAGACAAACAAAATAAACGATTTGTCAAAATCTAAGCATTAAAAGTGCATTGCAGATTAATAGTATGATAGGGTGATAGTGTGATGGAACCATTGGGAGATAGGTGGGATAGTGTGATGGAGAGAGGGAGTGAATATGAGATGGGTGGGATTGATTGTTCAATGCAGGGCTGCGATTTATCGTACTCCCGATAAGATACAACAATCCGTTAGAAAAAAAATGGCATGAAAGCATAATACCGATATGTGTTCTTATTTTCATTTTCAAATTTTTCGTGTTTTAACTGTTATACAATCGCACTATCGTGATTTCGTTCTTTCACCCTATCGTGAGTAGATACGGTTTGATTTTATCATTCTGTTTTGGTACTAAGATTTTCTATCTTTGCATTCTCAATGAATCACAATATGAAAAACATAAGGAATTTCTGTATCATCGCCCATATTGATCATGGCAAAAGCACGCTTTCTGACCGGTTGTTGCAGGCTACTAAGTCTGTGGAAGACAGGGATTTTATCGATCAGGTGCTGGATGATATGGATTTGGAACGGGAACGGGGAATCACCATAAAAAGCCATGCCATTCAGATGTTGCATGAGACAAATGATACGGAATATGTGCTCAATTTGATTGATACGCCGGGACATGTTGATTTTTCTTATGAAGTATCCCGCAGCATTGCAGCCTGTGAAGGCGCTCTTCTGATAGTGGATGCCACACAGGGAGTGCAAGCCCAGACAATATCCACACTGTATCAGGCCATTGATCATGACCTTGAAATCATCCCTGTCATGAACAAAATGGACCTTGACAATGCCATGCCCGATGAAGTGGAAGATCAAATCGTTGACCTCATTGGTTGTAAACGGGAAGAAGTCCTGCGGGCCAGTGGAAAAACAGGTGAAGGCATTGATACCATATTACAAGCGATAATTGACCGGGTTCCTCCCCCGGAAGGAAATCCTGAAGCCCCGCTGCAAGCACTGATCTTCGATTCAATTTATAATTCGTATCGTGGTATCATCGCATATTTTAGAATTTTCAACGGAACCATAAAAAAGGGAGATCGTGTGAAATTCATCAACACCGGCCATGAGTATGAAGCGGATGAAATCGGGGTGTTGAAATTGAAAATGGATCCGCGAAAATCCCTGTCAGCAGGCAATGTAGGTTATATTATTTCAGGAATAAAATCCGCAAAAGAAGTAAAAGTAGGTGATACCATTACCCACGTAGATAATCCCTGTGATAAGTCAGTGAGTGGGTTTGAAGATGTAAAACCCATGTTGTTTGCCGGCATTTATCCTGTGGATGCTGATGATTTCGAAGAACTCAGGGCTTCCATAGAAAAGTTGCAGTTAAATGATGCATCCCTGACGTTTGAACCGGAGTCTTCTGCGGCGCTTGGTTTTGGTTTCAGATGTGGATTTCTTGGTTTGCTTCACATGGAAATTGTGCAGGAACGCCTTGACCGCGAATTTGATATGGATGTGATCACAACCGTTCCCAACGTTTCTTACGTGGCCCACCTAAAAAACGGGAAAACCATTGAAGTGCATAATCCAAGCGGACTGCCCGAACCCAACGATCTTGAATACGTTGAAGAACCGTATATCAAAGGCAGTATTATTACACACCCTGATTTTATTGGCCCCATTATTAAACTGATCATTGACCGCCGGGGTGAGTTAAGAAACCAGCTATATCTGACAAGCAACAGGGTGGAATTGAGTTTTGAAATGCCCCTGGGAGAGATCGTCATTGATTTTTATGATAAGCTGAAAAGCATGTCACGGGGCTATGCTTCATTTGATTATTACCAAACTGGGTTTAACACTTCAAAGCTGGTGAGGCTGGACATTTTACTCAACGGTGAAAATGTGGATGCCCTGTCAACACTTACCCATGTAGATAATGCGTATCCGCTTGGCAGGCGTATGTGTGAAAAACTCAAAGAGCTTA
This sequence comes from Candidatus Delongbacteria bacterium, assembly GCA_027858215.1. GTDB lineage: Bacteria > Bacteroidota > Bacteroidia > Bacteroidales > ML635J-15 > JAQIBY01. The sequence continues at coordinate 4,221 of JAQIDD010000051.1, forward strand.
TCCCGAGGCAACAATTTGATGTGGCCATCCAGGCGGCTATCGGTAGCAAAATCATTGCCCGTGAAACGGTAAAAGCTGTCAGAAAAGATGTGACTTCAAAATGTTACGGTGGTGACATCACCCGGAAACGGAAACTACTGGAAAAACAGAAAAAAGGCAAAAAACGCATGCGTCAGATAGGCACTGTTGAAATACCACAATCTGCGTTCCTTGCTGTGCTGAAAATGGATTAAGCAATTACATTTCATAGAGCAAAGTTGGTGGGGATGCTATTAATCGCATCCCCACCAACAAACTCAAAGCATCAAAAGCAGTTTCATGCAATGATTTACCTCCCTTCCCCACCCAAAACACATTGTTAATATAAGGAGGGGATAGCTGGTATAATTACCGACATATTACCAGCATTTTGTTTGGTTTTGGTGAAAGGATTTATTATCCTTATTGAGATGATGGAAAGGATGTGGGGATTTAAATTTTAAAAAATTTTGGGTTATGAAAAAAACTGTATTTACATTATTTGTGTTGTTAATTATAGCTTCAATTGGATACCCTCAAAATCCAAAAAACGACAGCACAAAAATTGACTTGGAGTGGGCGCCTGTTGGGGCTAAGTGGTTTTATTCGCAAAAATTACTTAATCCTGATTATATTACATATACTTATATTGAATCAATAAAGGATACAATAATCCATGATACTATCTGCAAAAAACTTGTTGAATACAGATACGATATGAGCAATAATGAACGAGTAATTCATACAAAATTTTTCATGTTTAAAAATAATTCAAAAGTGTATTATTATTCATCTGAAAAAAATAGATTTTGTTTATTATACGACTTTTCAAAACAAGCCGGAGAATATTGGATACTGGATGAGTTCACATATTCTGATGCAGATGGATTTGATAACAGGGTATATGTTGATTCGATAAGTAATTGTACAATAAACGGAGAAAACAGGATTGTACAGTTCATACATATGGAAGACCAGGCACTGTGTTTTGATAATGATACCATTATAGAATGTATTGGAAACCAGAATTACATGTTTCCCTTTTGCGAACTTTCTGATATCGGAACTTTGAGATGTTATGAAGATAATACGCTGGGTAATTATCATGTTACAGGAACACAAGATTGTACTTATCAATATTTGGCTGTAAACACATATAATACCGCATCAAATGAATACAGTATCTATCCAAATCCAACACAGGATATCATAATGGTTAACTGGATAGATAAAAAATCAAGAAAAATCGAAATTGTAAACTCAATGGGCAAAACAGTTTTTTCAGATAAAGATACTGAATCCGGAAATGTGCATAATTTATCAGGATTGACTGCAGGTATTTATATTCTTTTTATCTTAATTAATAAAGGAAATATTTTATTTACAGAAAATATCATAATTCATTAAGTAGAAACATCAAAAATTTATTATTATGAGATTATTTATTCGGGTTATTCTTTTTTTAAATGCTTTTCTATTTTAGTAGTACAAGCACAAATTCCATCAGAATTATTAAATCACAAGGCAGCCTGTATGCCCCTGGCACAGAACAAAGCGATAACACCGACACCCCCGCTCCCAACCTCACCATCATTCCCAATCCAAACGCAGGGAATTTCACCGTAGAGGTGTATTGTGAGGCAGCTGGCAGTGAAATCAAAATCAACAACATCTACGGCCAGCCCGTCCGCACCATAAGCCTCACGGATGATGGCTGGCAAAGCGTGCAGGTTTCCGGACTCGCACAAGGACAGTACACTGTCTATTATCTCGAAAACGGTGCTGTGCTGGACAGCGAAAGCATGGTTGTGGAGTAGGGTTTTACAACCAGCCTTTGCGTCTGAAGAATATTATCATAATGACAATAATGGTAATGAATACACCCCACATAATGAAATAAGCGTATGGATAACTCAGCTCGGGAATGTGTTCAAAATTGGTACCATATACACCGGCAATGAAAGTAAGGGGGATAAAAATAGATGCAAAAATGGTAAGGACTTTCATCACATCATTCATGCGATTGCTGATACCAATGTTATAAATGTTATAATAATCAGAAAGCAGATCCCTGTATATTTCAGTGCTTTCAAGTGCCTGCTGGCTGAGGTCGAGCAAGTCCTTAAAAAATTGTTCGATACCTTTGCCGAAATACTCATTATGCAATTTCAGCATTTTAAGCAACATGTCACGAAAAGGCATTACAGCACGATGTAATATTTTAAGCTCCCATTTCCAATGGTATATTTGTGAAGGGATATTTTTATCACTGGCTTTTATGGCAGGCTCTTCCAGCTCTTCAATTTTTTCGGCAATTTTTCCGATGATATTAAGGTAATTATCTACGATGCTGTCCATGAGTGCATACCCCAGGTAATCCGTTCCGGAACGCCTGACATGCCCTTTGTTGTTGCGGATGCGGTTTCGTAACGGATCAAAAAGATCTCCAGCCTGTTCCTGGAAACTCAGCAATAAATTATTTTTGATGACAAGGCTGATTTGTTCAGTTTCAATTGTGTTGTTTTCATCACGAAAACGGAGCATTTTCATGCTGATGAGCAAAGCATTTTCAAAATCTTCATGTTTAGGCCTTTGGTCGGTGTTTAGAATATCTTCCAGCATAAGCGGATGAAGGTCATATTTTTCTCCCACTTGTTTGATCACGGAGGTGTCATGCAATCCGTCAATATTGAGCCAAAGAACGTCGGATTGTTCAGGAATGTCAGGTAATTTGTTGTCCGGAACAGGTTTATAATCCCTGATAAGTCCATCTTTATTATACATCATGGAAGAAATCCGGATTTGTTCTTCTTTCTGATTTCCCAGAAATACAAGGGACCCGGGCATTTGTCCGGTACTTTTATCACGTTTTTTCAGAAATCTTGCCATATAGATTTATTTTTAAGGTTTATTTTGCTTTTTTCATGGTAAAGGCAATGGTGGTCCCCACGCCCAGGGTACTGCGGACATTCAGGGTTTGATTGTGCGCTTCGATGATATGCTTTACGATGGAAAGCCCCAGGCCTGTGCCCCCGGAATAGGTAGATAGCGATTTGTCAACGCGGTAAAAACGTTCAAAAATACGGGGAATATCTGCTTCAGAAATCCCAATACCATTGTCAGTAACTTCAATCAACAGGTTTTCATCCATATCAAACAGTTCAACGTTGACAAACCCATCTTCTTTTCCGTAATTGATAGCGTTGATGACAAGGTTGGTTATAACCTGGCGTAAAAATTCGGGATCTGCACTGATCTTTCGTTGTTTCTCATAATGACGGTGAATGTTCAGCCTGATGTTTTTGATTGCAGCCTTATCTTCAAGGTTATCAAACACCTCATCAATGAGTTCTACCGGATCAAAGCTTACATACCAGAGTTTCAAATCGCCGTGTTCGAGTTTTGAAAAGTCTTCAAGGTCATTGACTATGGAAATGATCCGGTTGATGTTTTTTTCCAGTTTTTCCAGGTATTTTATGTTGATGGATTTGTCTGCAATGCCGCCTTCAAGCAATGTGAGCGTATATCCCTGTATGTTGAAAATCGGGGTTTTCAATTCATGCGACACGTTACCAACAAATTCTTTTCTGTACTGAGCCATGCGTTTCCATTCCTGTATTTCTTTGCGGCTGTTTTCCGCCCATTGCGTGACATCGTCATCCACCTGCCTGAGCAGGTCTTTGTTGATGTCGAATTTCTCTTTTTTGGCCTGATCGTCTTCTTTGAAAGAATGAATGGTTTTGTAAATAAGCCTGATGTGACGATAAATAAAGTAAAACAAAACGTATCTGAGGATAAAAAATGACAATAAAAAGAAGACGGGAATGAAAACAAATAACAGGGTCCAGGGAAGAGCAAAATCGAAGCATAATTTGACACAGGCAAATATGACAATAATCAAACCTGTCAGCATTAGTGAAGTTTTAAATGCCAGGCTGGTAGCGGAATTGCTTTGCAGGTTGTTATGTAAAAATTTTTGGATCACTAGTGAAATTTAATACGATGGCCTGTTATCAGGGTTCAAATTTGTACCCCACTCCTTTGGTTGTTTTTATCAGGTTGTTTCCGATTTTTTCCCGCAACCGCCGGATGTGTACATCGATGGTTCTGTCACCCACAATGATATCATCACCCCAGATGTGATTGTATATTTCTTCCCGAGTAAACACCCGTGATGGTTTGGATGCCAGCAGGTGCAACAGTTTAAATTCTTTTCGGGGAAGCATAATTTCTTTGGTGTTGCGTATGACGAGAAAGCGTTTAGGGTCAATAATCAGGTTGTCGAATTCTAGAATGCCATGTTCTTTCAATGATTTAACTTCTTTTTTAACACGTTTGAGGATGGCTTTGATCCTTTTTTTGATGATTTTAGGTTTGATGGGCTTGTTTACGTAATCATCACCCCCGGCATCAAACCCGGCAACCTGGGAATAATCCTCTCCCCTTGCTGTTAAAAACATGATAAGTACGTGTTCCAGTCCGGCAATGTTACGCAGTTTTTCGCATGTTTCAATGCCATCCATTTCGGGCATCATGATATCAAGAATGATGAGATCAGGAATTTTTATTTGCGCTTGTTGGATGGCATCAAGGCCATTGTCACTGGTTATCACTCTATAGCCTTCAGACTTGAGGTTGTAGGACAAAAATTCAAGAATGTCCGGTTCATCATCTACCAGGAGAATAGTGTATTTTTCAGGTTCAAACATAACAATTCAGACCATGTGCTTGATGTCAAATGTAGTAATAATATTGTAATCAATTAATAATGTACAGAATAACAAATACGAGCATCATCACTATTAGAACAGCAACACTGACATAAGAAAAAAAATAATGCCACTTATTTTTTTTCATTCGTAAGTTCATCTTTTTGAGGCTTATCCACATTTTTGTCTTTGACGACGTACTTTGGACGACGGCGCACATTGCTCCCTATGCGGCTAATGTATTCGCCAATGATACCAATAGTAATGAGTTGTATGCCTCCCAGGAACAATACCGAAATAATCAGTGATGTCCAACCTTGAACATATGAATCAGCTATTAACCGTTGATATAAAGCCCAGATTATCATCGCAAAACTAATAATGCTAAAGAAAAAACCAAGCCATGTAGCGAATCTGAGCGGAAAATCAGAAAAAGAGGTCAATCCATCCAGGGCAAAACGGATCATTTTTTTGTATGAATATCCACTGTGTCCTTTTTGGCGCCCCGCCCGTTCGTAAATAATTTCAGTCTGCCTGAAACCTACCCATGCAACTTGTCCCCTGATAAACCTGTCACGCTCTGGCATTTTATTCAATTCATTGACCACTTGTCTTGTCATCATTCTAAAATCACCTGTATCCACAGGAATTTTCACATTTGTCATCCGGGCTAGCAGGCGATAAAACATTTTTGCTGTCAGTCGTTTAAGTATGGATTCTCCTTTGCGTCTTTTGCGTTTTCCATATACAACATCATATCCAGTATCCAATTTATTGTACATTTCAATAAGAACCTCAGGCGGATCCTGAAGGTCTGCATCCATAATGGCCACACGCTGTCCCCTGGCATATTCAAGACCGGCCGAAATAGCCATCTGCTGCCCAAAATTACGGCTTAAGTCAATGTATTTAACTGCCGAATCTTTTTCGGAAAGCGTTTTTATTATCTCCAATGATTTATCGGTACTGCCGTCATTAATAAAAATAATCTCATAATTTTTACCAATTTCTTTGAGAACTTTTTCAAGTTGATAATGGCATTCAGGGAGATTAGTCGCTTCATTACAAACCGGAACAACCAGACTTATATTTATTTCACGCGGTTTTTGCATATGATTTTTTCATTACATCAAAAATAAGTAAAATTTTTGAACATCATGATAAATAAATCAGTTGGCTATCAAAAAAATCATCTATTTGTATGAGATCAAATATTGTCAATTTCTTTTTAACATGTTAACATGGCATCTTATTTGTAGTGATTACTCAAAAAATATTGATATGAAAAAAACAGGAATTATTATGGGTCTGATTTTACCGCTTATCTTTTTGTTATCCTGTGGTGAAGACCCGGATCCGGATGAAACAGAAGTTGTGGAAATCACGGAAAACATTTCTTCTTCTACAACATGGTCGGGCAATACGATTTATGTGATAAAAAAATATGATTTTTATGTTGATGCCAGCCTTACCATCATGCCCGGCGCCATCATTAAATTTACAGAAGAGGGAGCCAATATGACAATAGGCAATGAAGGCAGCATCACTGCCAATGGCGAATCTGATGATCCCGTTGTTTTTACAGCTTATGCTGATGATGCGCATGGAGGAGACACCAACGATGAGGGCAGCAGTTCAGCCAGCGCCGGAGACTGGGGCATGATTGATGTTAATGAGCATAATGCAGATTTCACATGGTGTGAGTTTTATTATGGCGGCAGCAATACTGACGGTGTTACACTACGCTATCCTTCAGGCTCTACGGGAACCATTGACCATTGTACGATAAAAAACAACATGGGGATGGTAAGTAGCAATTATTTTTATGGTGCGGTGGATGCCAGAGGCGCATCTGCTGATTTTACCATCACCAACACCATGTTTGAAAACAATGATATCCCGTTATCCATCAATGCAGACATCAGTATGGGCGGGTCTAATACTTTTGTGAACAACACGCATCAGGGCATTTTTGTCACTGGTTTTGTCAACGATGTGACTACCTGGGAAGAGCATGAAGTGGCTTTTGTATATACAGGCACCAATCTTCAAATTGGGGGTCCTGGTAGTGACAACAGTAAATTAAACCTGGGGACAGGCGTGGTCATTAAATTTTTGACGGATGCTGAAATGTATTTGTACAATGGAACGTCTAATCTGTCAGACAATTATGATAATCCTGATGAGGTTATATATACATCATACAAAGATGATGCGTATGGCGGGGATTCCAATGGTGATGGCAGTGCAACAAGTCCAGCAGCCAGCGACTGGACCGGTATATACAAAGACAATCAGAAAAATTACGTTGAATGGGATAACATAAAATATGATTCACATGCATTTCCAGTTTAAAGTTAAGTTATCTTTAGAGCCCGGTATTGCCGGGCTTTTTTTTGTTAATTCCTTTTTTTATTTAAAACCTTTTCTAAAGTTTGAAACTTTAGAAAAGGTTTTTTGCGTGAGGGATAGTAGCGATACCCTGCAACCGCCTACCGGCGGTGAAGCGTATAAGCGGATAGCCCGACCCCGGAGTTTACGGAGGGGGCACGCCCAAGGAGAAATTACAAAAATCCAAATTTACAAAAACCAAAAAACAAAATAAATCTGATGTTCAAAGCGGGCAGGCTTTTGTGGCAGGAATGGTTTATTCAGGCGTCGTTATGATACACAAAACAGGTGCCGGCCTTTTCTATTCAAGCGGAAATATCTTGTTTGCGTTCAGATAATCCAGGATTTTATCCATGTTGCTCTCTTTGTTTTCTGGTTTTAAACGAAGGGTTGGGTTTTCCGGTTTTTCATAGCGTTCATCCAGTCCCGGCATGTATTTAAGTTTGCCTTTGTCAGCCAGATTATAGAGGTCAGGTTTGGATTTCCGGCAGGATTCCAGAGCGGCATCCATGTGAATGATATGGAAGCGATCTTTTCCGACAATTTCTGATACTTGTTGCCTGATGTTTGCATAAGGAGAAATAAATGAACAAATGACAATCAAACCCTGGTCGTTTAGGATTTTGGCAACGTGAGCCACCCTTCTCAGGTGCTCTGCCCTGTCGGCCGGCGAATGGTCAAGTTCACGCGAAAGTCCTGACCGCACAGTACTGCCATCCATTAACACGGCACTTGCCCCAAGATCAAAAAGTTTTCGTTCCATTGTATATGCCAATGCATTTTTTCCTGATCCATGTAAACCTGTGATCCATAATGTTGCAGGTCTTTGATTGAGACGTTGTTCACGTTCCTTGTGGCTGATCAGGGCTTCTCCACGGTCAATTTTTTTCATGTCCACATCAGTGATGCGGGATGGCATATCCTTGTTCCCGAGTTTATCAATGATCATCCCCACAGCCGAAGTATTGTGCGTTATCGGGTCAATTAAAACAAACGACCCTGTTTCCTTGTTTTTCTTGTATGGGTCAAAAAGCAGTGGTTTTACGGTTGTAAGCACCACACGTCCGATTTCATTCAGTACGAAAGGAGCGCTTTGTTCTTTTTCAAGGCTGTTGACATTGATTTTGTGCTGAATTTTGTCAATGCGGGCTTTGGTTGTATTGTAAGCGTGTTTGATGTAAAACTGCGTCTGCATGTTCATCTTGTTTTCATCCATCCACACCAGCATGGCTTCAAACTGTCTTTCATTACGGGGTTTGTTGTCATGGTGTACCAGCATGTCACCCCGGGAAACATCAATTTCATCATCAAGCGTAATGGTAATCGACTGAGGCGGGAATGCTATTTTCTGTTCTCCGTCAGCGCCAATGATTTGTTTAATTTTTGAAGATTTTCGTGATGGCAAGGCAATAATTTCATCACCGGGTTTCACTGTTCCTGAGGCAACGGTACTGCAAAACCCCCTGAAATCCAGCCCCGGTTTGTTAACAAACTGTACCGGATACCTGAAATCTTCAAAATTTCTGTCGCTGGCCACATGCACGGTTTCCAAAAACTCCAGCATGCTTTTTCCATGATACCATGGCATGTTATCTGAAACATTCACAACATTATCGCCTTTTAAAGCTGAAATGGGAATAAAATTCACATCCGGGATGTTCAGTCCTGTGATGAATTCTTTGTATGCAGATGTAATTTCATCAAAGCGCTCTTTGCTGTAATCCACCAGATCCATCTTATTGATAGCAACAACCACATGTTTGATCCCCAGTAAATTGACAATAAAGGTATGTCGTTTGGTTTGGGTAATCACTCCATGGCGTGCATCTACAAGCAATACAGCCAGGTTTGCAGTTGAAGCACCGGTTACCATGTTGCGTGTGTATTGCTCATGTCCGGGGGTATCTGCAATGATAAACTTCCGTTGATTGGTAGAAAAATAACGGTAAGCCACATCAATGGTAATGCCCTGTTCACGTTCGGCTTTCAATCCGTCGAGCAGCAAAGCATAGTCTATATCATCTCCGGCATGACCCACGCGCTTTGAATCCCTTTCAAGGGCAGACAGTTGATCTTCGTAGAGGCGTTTGCTGTCAAACAAAAGCCGGCCAATAAGTGTAGATTTTCCATCATCAACCGACCCTGCTGTCAAAATGCGGAGTAAATCCTTTTTTTCATCCTGATCGAGAAAGGTTTTTATATCTTTTTGCATAATTTAATAATTTAGGGCTTAGGTATTTGAATTAAAACCATTAAAAATACCCTTCACGTTTTTTTTGTTCCATGGATGCATCCTGGTCAAAATCAATCACACGGGTTGTTCGTTCAGATTTTGTTGTTGTCATCATTTCTTCCACAATTTTTTCTACTGTATCGGCATCAGATTCCACGGCTCCGGTTAAGGGATAACATCCCAGGGTACGGAATCTCACCTTTTTCATCTTCGCTTTCTTTGCCAAATCCTCAGGCATCCTGTCATCATCAAGAAGTATAAGTGCATTGTTAAATTCAACCACAGGACGTTCCTTAGCGAAATACAAGGGCACAATGGGAAAGTTTTCCAATCTTATGTACTGCCAGATATCCAGTTCTGTCCAGTTGGAAAGTGGGAATACACGTATGGATTCACCTTTTTGAATTTTTGTGTTATAAATATTCCATAACTCCGGCCGTTGATTTTTGGGATCCCACTGATGAAATTCATCACGGAATGAAAATATCCGTTCTTTGGCTCTGGATTTTTCTTCATCGCGACGTGCTCCCCCAAAAGCAGCATCAAATTTATATTTATTGAGGCCACCAAGCAATGCCTGGGTTTTCATCACATCGGTATGCACTTTTGAACCATGTGAAAACGGTCCTACACCGGATTCATAGCCTTCCTTGTTATAATGAACGATCAAATTCCAGCCTTTTTCTTTTGCATAATTATCACGGAATTTTATCATTTCTCTGAACTTCCATTTTGAATCAATATGCATCAGGGGAAATGGCACTTTACCAGGAGCAAACGCTTTCTCTGCCAGTCTCGCCATCACACTGGAATCTTTTCCTATGGAATATAACATAACCGGATTTACAAATTCGGATGCAACTTCCCTGATGATATGAATGGATTCAGCTTCAAGTTGTCGTAAATGCGTAAGTGTGTAATTATTCATGTTTATTACATTAGATGTCGTTTATAACTGAATTTTAGGCAATATATATTCCATGGCCATATCCAGGCATTCTTCAATTGAATATTGATATGTATCAATCACAAGGTCGGGATCAACAGGAACTTCAAACGGCGAATCAATGCCCGTGAAATTCTTAATCTTGCCTTCCCTGGCCTTTTTATATAATCCCTTGGTATCTCTTGCTTCACACACTTCCAGGGGGGCATTTACATAAATCTCAATAAAATTTTCTTCGCCGACAATATCCATGGCCATCTGCCGGATTATATTTGTTGGAGAAATGAAACTGTTGATGGTAATCACTCCGCTTTCAATAAGCAGTTTTGAAACTTCAGCAATTCTGCGGATATTTTCATGGCGATCTGCTTCAGTAAAACCAAGATTATTGTTGATCCCGGATCTTATGTTATCCCCATCCAGGACTTGTGCAAGATTTCCTTTGTTGTGCAATGCTTTTTCCAGATTTTTTGCCAGAGTGGTTTTACCAGCTCCTGAAAGACCTGTACACCAGATCACCCTGGATTTTTGCCCAAGCAGTTTTTCTTTGTCTTCACGTTTTAGGATTTGATCAAAAACAGGATGAATATTTTCTGAATAATTCATAATTATATATTAAAATAACGCATGTAAAATAAACAAAATTGGCTCACTTAGAAAAATCTATTTGTTTCGGTTGCACAATAAACCACGGATTGTGTAAATCGGGTTTATTGTATCTTAATTCCTGATTTGTTTCGGCACTCATTACCACGCCACCCGCAGCTCTTACAATGGCATGACCTGCTGCAGTATCCCATTCCATAGTAGGACCAAAACGCGGATATACATGTGCTTTCCCTTCAGCTACCATGCATAACTTCAGGGATGATCCACGGGTAATGGTATCAACAGCAGCATATTTCACTTTTAAATTATTAATGAATTTGATTGTTTCTTCATTCATATGAGAACGGCTACCAACTGTAGTAATTGTATCATTAACCTCCTGTACCGTTTGTATCTTGTTATCATTCGTCATCACATCTGCAGTTTCGCATGCAGTATTGCCGGGTTGTACTTTTGTTTTCCAGGCTCCCTTCCCGGAGATTCCCACATATAATTCATGCAAAACAGGCACATAAATCACGCCTGCTACCGGAATCCCTTCTTCAATCAAAGCTATGTTGACTGTAAATTCACCATTGCGCTTAATGAATTCTTTTGTGCCGTCAAGCGGATCAACTAACCAGAAGGTATTCCAGTTTTTTCGCTCTTCATGCTTTATGTGGCTTCCTTCTTCACTGAGCACAGGATAATCTGTTTCTTTTAAATAACCTGAAATGACCTCATGCGCTTTTTTATCAGCCTTTGTCAGCGGTGAATTGTCAGACTTCATTTCCACATTGAAATCATCGTGCTCATACACCTGTAAGATGGTTTTTCCTGCTTCCAATGCAGCTTTTATACAGATATCTATATTTTTTATCATATCAGAATAATTGATAAATAAATGCCAGGCCATACACTGTTACAAACATATACAGAATTGTCAGTGGCAGGCCAACTTTAAAAAAATCTTTAAATGAATACGATCCCGGTCCATAGACCATGAGGTTGGTCTGATAACCTACCGGAGTTAAAAAACTGGCGGCTGCTGCAAACGATACAAGCAGAACAAAAGCTATCGGATTAACACCAAGGTCAACGGCAATTGTGATGGCAATCGGGAAAATAATCGCTACTGCGGCTTTATTGGTAATATAAGCAGACAGAAAGGCAGTAACTATGTAAATACCAAACATCAGGCTGATTACACCAAATGGTTGCAATTGTGTAATAAAGAAATTAGCAATGGCTTCAGCAACTCCTGATTTCACCATAGCTGTTCCGATAGCAAGCGCTAGTGCAATAATAGCAGCCAGGTTATAATCAAGGCTTTTAGCAATATCCTTTGGGTTAATAATTTTCGTTATTGTAATGATAATTAGGAGTACCAGTAATGCAATAAACAGCTTTACAAACCCCAATGCCGAAAGTAATATAGCTAATGCCGTACCACCAATAAGAGTAATGTTCTTCCAGGCGGGTTGTTTTTTAAAATCCCGTACTTTAGTAATGGGATAAAAATCCATGGTATCTGATGACCGCGCCGCAAAATCTTCACCTGCCAGCAACAATAACACATCCCCGGCTTCGAGTTCAATGGCGCCAAGTTTACCGGATATGCGCTGACCGTTACGGTGAACAGCAATAATGGCTGCATCGTATTTTCCTCTGAACTTTGCTTCTTTGATTGTTTTTCCAATCAAGCTTGAGTTGTGAGAAATCACAATCTCACGGATGGCAGTGTGCTTTTTATGCGAAAACATGCCTACCTGTGTCAGGCGTAATCCGGTATCTGACTTCACCATGTCTGCGATCGTTTCCGTAGCACCTGCAAAAATCAAAACATCGTTGTCACGAAGCACTGTTTTTGGTCCCACAGCAGTTAGCTTTTGTTCATCCCTGTATATCTCTGCTAAAAACAAACCTTCGAGATTACGCAACCCAGCTTCTTCAATGGTTTTTCCATTCAATTTCCTGCCGGGAATTACTTCTGCTTCTACCAGGTATTTGCGGTGCCTGTTATTAAATGAAGACATCACATCACGGCGATCCGGTAACAAATGCTTACCAAGTAGCATCATATACAGGATTCCCAGGACGATCATAACAAAACCTATCAAACTGTAATCAAAAATGTGCAGTTCCCTCATATCCGGAACAATGGTCTGATCAATTATCATCCCGTTAACAATCAGATTGGTGGATGTTCCGATCAGGGTGGCACACCCCCCCAAAATAGCTGCATAAGATAATGGGATCAACAGCTTGGAAGGGGAAAAATTGTTTTTTTTAGACCACGTATGTACATAAGGCATCAGAATAGCAACCAGTGGGGTATTATTCATAAAAGCACTTAATACAGACACCACGCTCATCATGCGCCACAAAAAACCGTTATAGGACTTTGCTTTGACAAATATCCAGTTAAAAAAATTCTCCAACACCCCGGTTTTCCTTATAGTATCGCCTATGAGCAAAAGCATAAGAATAACCGCTATCTGTTGATTGGCGAATCCCTTGAGCATTTCTGAAGGCGTGAGAATGCCCGCTAACCCAAATACAACAACAGCCAGCATAAAAGTAAGAGCAGGCCCCACCCATTCACGATACAAAGATACCATCATGAATATCAGGACAACAAAAACCAGTATGCTTTCGAAATGCTCAAACATAACTGCAAAGAAACAAAATTATCATGAAATGATTTCTGTTTTATTATTATTAATAAACCAAAACCTGT
>JAQIDD010000081.1 GCA_027858215.1 Candidatus Delongbacteria bacterium
AGCCATGATATTATAAATAAATTTTATCCTTACAATATTTATCATTAAAAAACCAATAGCCAATATTTTATTAATTTACTTACCTGTTTTAATCATCACAAAGCTGTTTAATTTTTTCGTTAGCTTTATCAAAGCCTGATTCTCTGGCTTTTTTCAGGTCATTGCATCCGCTATTTTTTTCGCCTGACTGACATTTCGAAAGCCCCCTGTAAAAGTAAGCCCTGGCATCACTGGGATTCATATCAATGGCTTTGTTGAAGTCAGATATGGCTCCCCTGTAATTTCCGAGTGCATGTTTAGTCATGCCCCTGTTTGTATAAGTCCCGGAATGATAAGGATTTATTTCAATGGCTTTATTGAAGTCCGTTATTGCCCCGGCGTAGTTTTCCAGGTCATGTTTAACAAGCCCCCTGTTGTTGTACGCCCCGGCATTATCCGGATTCATGTTGATGGCTTTGGTATAATCAGCCAGTGCGCCCTTGTGATCTTTTAGTTTATGCTTTACAAGCCCCCGGTTGATATAAACACCGGCATCATCAGGATTGATCTCTATGGCTTTGTTATAGTCAGCCAGCGCGCCTTTATAATCTCTTATCTTTCGCTTGGTCAGTCCCCTGTTGATGTAAGCCTCCGGAACATCATGTTTGATTTTAATCACTGCGGTGAAGTCCCTTATGGCACCTTTCTGGTTTCCCAATTTCCCCCTGGCAAGGCCCCTGTTAAAATAGGCCATTGTGTGAGACGGTTTTGCATCAATAACAAAACTTAAATCTTGTATAGCTCCCTTGTGGTCTCCCAGCTCATCCCTGGCAATTCCCCTGTTGAAATAAGCATCTATATCATTGGGATTGATTTCGATGGCTTTATCGAAATCTTTCAATGCTTCCCTGTGTTTTCCCAATTTGCCATTCACAAGCCCTCTGTTAAAGTAAGCCTCTGCGTTGTCCGGGTTAATTTCAATGGCTTTGTTCAGGTTTTTAATGGCTTCTTTTAACTCTCCAGCCTCAAATTTATCAATGCCTTTGTTGTAATATTCCTGTGCCGTTTGACCATAGCCTGTGCACATAGTTAAAAATATCAATCCTGAAAGCACAATTATAATGTTTCGCATAATAGTTTTACCATTTACAATCTTCTTTAATTGCACAAGTTACTAAAAAGCCATGACAATAAAAAATAATTACCGGGATAAATTTTTTTCTATTTTTCATTTGTAAGACAGTTATTTTACTAATTTAGCGCTGAAAATTTAAAAAAGACTTGTTATGTATGATGCAAAACAGAAGACCCTGAAAGATTCGGCTGCCATGCGCTGGTTAGCGTTATTACTTGTTAGTGGATTGATGCTTGCTACGTATTGGTTTCAGGATTTTTTCTCAGGATTAAAAGGTATGATGGAAACCCAGATGGGGTTTACAAGTGAAGAATTTGGACGCCTTATAGGTCTGACTACCATTGCCAACATGTTTGGTATGATCATCGTTGGTGGTATGATCCTTGACAAATGGGGTGTGCGTATTGCCGGACTGGCATTTGGTGGCCTTGCCGTGCTTGGTGGTGCTATTACAGCATTGGCTTCGGCAGGTTATTTTGGTGCCGATCATAGTACGCAACTTACTTTTATGATCATTGGACGTATCTTGTTTGGTTCAGGATTGGAGGTTGTGTGTGTGGTTGCTACCACTACCATGGTAAAATGGTTTAAAGGCTACGAGCTGGCTCTTGCAATGGCAATTAATATGGGATTCGGACGACTCGGTTCAGCCATGGGTATTGCCATTTCTCCGGATATCTCCGGAACCGTTTCTCCTGCTGTTACCTTTGCTGCGGCATTGCTTGGCGTTACCTTTATCATGTTTGTGATTTACGTATTCTTCGATGTTAAACTCGACAGGCAAATGAAAGCCAAAAAAGCTGCTAAAGCTGCAGAAACAGGTGAAACGGAAGAGGAAGAAGAGTTTAAATTTTCCGATTTGTTTAAATTAATTAAAAACCCTTCTTTCATTTATATTGCATTGCTTTGCGTGTCTTTTTATGCTGCTGTATTTCCCTTTATTCAGTATGCTCCTGACCTGCTGATAAATAAATTTAACTTTACCGCTGTGTTGCCTGAAGGTGGATTCCAGATCAATGGCAGTACTTCATTTGGGACAGCGGTGATTTACATCGGACTTTTTGTTTATGCACTCATGTTTTCCATTGTGCCATCACGCATGAAAAGCATGAGTAAAAAGGTGGGCTCTCTTATTCTGATCGTTGGTACCTTTGCTCTCTTAGCATATATGCTCAGAGATACTTTTGCCATCTGGTTCGAAAACGGATCAAAAACCGCCAGCCTGATTCCGCTGGGAACCATCATTTTTACTCCGATTTTCGGAAACTATGTTGACCGCAAGGGTAAAGCCGCTTCCCTCATGATTCTGGGATCACTGCTGCTGATTTTTGCTCATATCTCCCTGTCACTGTTTAATAATGTGACTCTTGCATATGCAGGTCTGTTTTCACTTGGTATTGCTTTTTCCCTAGTACCTGCTGCCATGTGGCCATCCGTCGCCAAAATTGTACCACAACGACGCCTGGGAACGGCCTATTCTTCCATGTTTACCATTCAGAACTGGGGCCTGGGTGCTTTCTTCTGGGGCATTGGAGCATTATTGCAGAAAGTGAATCCTGCCGTTGTTGCCAACAGGGCAGCCTTGAATGAAGAATTGTCAGGCCTCGGTATGACACAGTCAGAAATATCTGAGGAAATTATCAAAATGAAAGATCCTCTGATTGATTCCGGCTTTGGAGAATATGCTCAGAAATATTTATACGATTACACGATTCCGATTTTTATTCTGGTGATCTGTGGTGTGATTTCTATCTTCCTTGCCTACAAACTCAAACAGGCAGACAAGCGTCAGGGTTATGGCCTTGAATTGCCTTCCGGTGAAAGTGCTGACGGAACCCCAGAATAACAGCAAATTTTCTTTTTAAATAAAATAAACAGGCTGCATCTGATTGATGTGGCCTGTTTTATTTTTATTATTTTTGTGGCATAACCAAACCTAATTTTGAGATGATGAAAAATTTCTTGCTTCTTATATTGGCAACCTGCGGCATTGTATTCAGCGGTGCAGCACAGGAAAATTCCCTGCTGTGGAAAGTCAGTGGAAAGAAAACCGACAGTCCCTCTTACCTTTACGGTACCATACATATCCAGGCAAAGGAGGTTTTTGCTTATGATACCCTTATATATGACAAAATGCGCTCATGCGATGCCCTGGCTGTTGAGTTGATCATCGATGAAATTGACCCCGAAACCACCAAACAGCTCATGTTGATGGAAGAGGGAACCATCGCAGATTACCTCAGTGACGAAGAATATCATTTGCTGGATTCTGTGATGAAAGCTCGCACCGGACAGCCTTTGATGTTGTTTGAGAAAATGAAACCTTTCTTTTTGGCTTCACAAATTATGCAAACCATGATGCCTAAAGAGATGCCTCTGCCATTGGATATGCATTTCATTGATACAGCCAGAAAAATGGACAAAAATATCCTTGCACTGGAGGAATTATCCGATCAAATTGGAGCCATTGATAAAATGAGTGTGGAAGAGCAGGTTGATATGCTGATGGATGGACTGACCGATGAGGAAAATTCCATGGAAAAACAATTCAACCAGCTTGTTGATGCTTACGTTGAACAAGACCTTGACAGCTTGCAGGTTTTAATGCAGGATACTGCTTTACCGGAATCTTTTGGCAAGGAACTTATCATAAAAAGAAACAAGGGCATGGCCAAAGCCCTTCATAAAATCATGAAAAAGCAATCGGTTTTTGCTGCTTTTGGCGCTGCACATCTCGTGGGGGAGCAGGGTGTGATTGAATTGTTGCGACAAAAAGGATACAAGATTGAACCGGTGCGGTTTGATTTTGCAATCGCTGAATAAGCCTCAAAAATGTGTTTTTATTAGCAGTCTTTCCCGGATTTACTGGCACATTTAGCATCACAATCCCAACAACATACTTGCTGTACCAATAACCAATGCGAATATAATATTCACAATTTTAACAGAAAGAAACGACCGTTGAGATTCTGCAAGCAAGGGTAACATGCCATGGCCGTCCTGTACAATTGAACTTGCCAATAAAATACTAAACGGAATGCTTCCCTGGGCAAATAAGGTAACAAATACCAAATGCGGGCCGGATTCAGGTATGACACCTACAGCAATGGCGATGAGCAATACAAGGTACATGTTATCGGAAAGCCAGGCGTAAACATCCACATAATGCATTAGAATACCAACCACAAGTAAGGTTCCAAATGTCCACAGGAAAATCCGCAACATGTGTTTTTTTACGATATGATCCCACAGGTGTTTGGTCAGGAAGTGTTCTGGCACACTGATTACAATAAACATGGTAAATGCAGTAACCAATGTCAGTGTTGTTTTTATCCATGACCTTGCTTCCCCAGCGATCCAACCAGTCAGGATAGCGGTCAGAAGGGCAAGGATAATTAATACTAAACTTACCCTGTAAATTGATGGATGTCTCATGTGTGAGAAGATCAAATCCTTTTGAAAACATTTACAGGCATTCTGCGAGTGCACGGGAAAATCACGGTCTGCAAAAGTAGCCAGGCTTTTATTTGGTTTATATACCTTGTCCGTCAGAAAACCCGCAAGAATTCCAATTCCCACAAGGGCAACGGTTATAATGGCAGCTTTTTCCGGAATCATGGCAAACATCACAAATGCTTCATCACCACTGGTGGCTATCATAGCAGTCACAATTGCACCGAAAGAGATAAGTTTATGTGAAAACATGGCAACGGCTGTAAAAGCCCCCAGACATCCGGGTATTGCTCCCAGTAAAGCCGCTAACAGGTATTGGTTCCATGTGTTTTTTTTAAGGGGACTTCTATTAATTCTTTCGCATCAAGATTTTCAGCGTTTTTTATAGACAATGAAAATTTTTGAAGCACTATCGGGATAATGCAATAAAATTTAAAGCAGTATATGAGAAACGCTGAAAACCCTACGGGAACAAATATAATAAACAATCTGACTGCGTTAAAATTTTTCTAAATAGCTTTGGCTATTCAGAAAAATTTTAATAATTATGGCTGCACTCGGCATAGCTCAAGCAGGTTCGACTCAGCTCACTGCGTCGCAAGCTTGGCTCTGCCCTCATTT
>JAQIDD010000072.1 GCA_027858215.1 Candidatus Delongbacteria bacterium
TTAAGGCTATGATTGACCGGGTGGCACCTACGGACGCACGTGTGCTTATTACCGGCGAAAATGGTACTGGAAAAGAGTTGGTGGCACATCAGTTGCATGAAAAAAGCAACAGGTCAAAATCCCCCTTTGTTGAAGACAATTGTGCAGGAATTCTTAAATCAGACCAGTTCTGTGAGCTATTAATCATTCTTAAGGGGGCTTCTATTGCCAGTGGTAGAAGGACAAAATACATGATGTAAAAAAAACTTGTTTTGTGTTAAAAAAATTGTTATCTTGTGACGTTTAATCCATTATAAAACTATTGTTATGAAAAAAATCACATTCCTAATTGCAATTATTGCTTTTACAACCAGTATGAGCGCACAAACAAGCAAAGACATTCCGAACCTAAGCCTAAACCCTTATGATGCACTTGAATTATCAGTTCAAACGGAAACTAACTTTCAGCAATTTCAGTTGAACCCGGTTGAAAATATTGAACTTGCCAGCGATTATCCGTTGCGGGCTTATTACAATCAAAACTACTACTTCAGATTTCAAATGCCTGAAGGAAAAGATGTATCTGTACACCTGAACTTTCCCGATGATAACATGCGTGCCAGTATGGCAAGCTACCGTGTATATCACAATGAATTTATTATGGTAGGTCAATCATCACTGAAAGCGTCAGGGCAGACATTTAAAATCAGGAATACACAATTTGAAGCCGGCCAACACGTGCTTGTGCGCCTGTGGTTTTCTGATGATATAAAAAATGCTCAGATAGGCCTTTCCCTGACAAGCGAGAAACCCCTATCTGCCAATAAAAATATTGTTATTGACCAAAATTACACACCCGAGCAATTGGTCAACGATGTTTTTATGAGTGGAAATTCATCAACTACCAACGTGGTTTTTACAGGCGATTCCATTAGCATCGGACAGTACGAAGGTTCCATTTCGGGGACAGACTTTGGCCAGGGACTGATTATGACCTCCGGTGACGCCAATCTGGCACCAGGTCCGGATGGAGGTACAAGCGAAGGGGCTCCAAATGATGGAGTATCCGATCCTGATTTACAGGATCTGATACCCAACTATACTGTACATGATGCATGCGTGTTGGAATTTGATTTTGTCGCCACTGACAATTACGTGAATTTTAATTACATTTTTGCATCCGAGGAATTTCCGGAATATGCAAATACCAATTTCAATGATGTGTTCGGATTTTTTCTTTCCGGTCCCGGTATAAACGGGTCGTTCAGCAACAATGCAATCAACATTGCACTTTTGCCCAATGGTGACCCTGTTACCATTGATAATGTTTATAACAATGATATTTATTATACAGGGTCTGTTGATTCCAGTAACGGTGGCGAAGGGCTGGCTTACGATAACGACATCGAATACGATGGTGCCAGTATCCCTCTGACCGCTGACGCTTATTTATGGCAGGGAGAAACCTATCACATCAAACTTGCCATTGGCGATGCAGGGGACGAGGTTTATGATTCCGGAGTAATATTTAAAGGCAGCAGCTTTTTTACTGGCAATCAGGCAACCGGCCTCGTTTACTACGATACTGATGGTGATTGTGAATTTGATTCCATTGATATCCCGCTTCCTGACATCATGCTTTACTCTGACCCGGGAAATTACGTTGCCATGACCGGAGAAAATGGCCTTTATGCATTGCCCCTCAACATGGGATTATCTTCGGTTTACCTCACAGAACCACCGTTGTTCAACATCCTTTGCCCTGCTCAAGGGTATCATGATGTGGAAATCTCCACAGCAGGTCAGGAAGTCCCGTTGAATGATTTTGCCCTGGTTGCTGACATTGAATGTCCGCTGCTGCATGTTAACATGTCCGGATACCAGCTACAATCCTGTGAATCATCTCCGGTACTGGTAGAATTTTACAATGAAGGTAGTGCTGCAGCAGAAAATGTAACCGTTGAAATCACGCTTGACAGTAATTTGACACTAATGTCTGCTGATACAAATTATACCGATTTGGGAAATAATACGTATCTTTTTGGAGGGGGTAACTTGGGTATATTTGAGTCTGATGATTTTATTATTGAGGTGGCTGTAAGCTGTGATGCCGGTGTAGAAGGCCTTACTGAATGCATACAAGCTGAGATTGCGGCAGACAATCAATGTACCTTCCTGAATCCCGGAATTCCGGAAGATACTGTTGCTAATCCGGTATGGGATCATTCCGGCATTCTTGTAACCGGGCAGTGTACAAATGATTCACTGGCCTGTTTTACCATCCTTAATGAGGGAGAAGCCAGCAATGGTGATATGGAAGGTCCCAGTGAATACAGAATTTATGCCAACGATACACTGGTAGATGTGGGTACATTCCAACTTAATGGGCAGGAATCTACAGAAATCTGCTGGTTAACAGAAGGCCGTGCTATCCGCCTTGAAGCCGATCAGCGTCCCGGACATCCCGGAAACAGCCAGCCGCAGGAAACCATAGAAGATTGTGGTGATGAAACCGGAAGTTCGCTGGGATATGTGGTAACCACTCCGCTGGATGATTATGATTTTGACAACGATATTTGGTGCCAGCAAGTGTTACCCCCCGCAGGAGGAAAAGCAGGGGAAACTCAACTTATGACAGTGCATCCAAAAGGTGTGACAAACAATCACTATGTATCAAACGATGCCATACTGAATTATACACTTTGGTTCCAAAATCCAACAGATACTATTGTGCAAAACCTTAGCATACGGAATCAGCTTCCTGAATTTGTGAATCCTCAGACACTCCGGTTAACCGGCATCAGCCACAATGGTTACACCAGTATCAGCAAAGAAGGCATCCTCACGTGGGTGTTTAGAAATATCAACCTGCCTGCTGCTGCAGATGATGAAGCCGGTAGTAAAGGCTTTATCAGCTACAGTATCCAACAGGTGCCTATGACTTCAGATGATTATGGCACTGAAATTGAAAACGAGGCAACACTCTATTTTGATAATGAGGATCCGGTAAATAGTAATATCAGTCATTTAACCTTCTGGAATCTGCCTGATATTCCAACACATGTTCCCGATAAAAACAAAGATATATCAGTTATAAGCGTGTATCCAAACCCGGCTCATACCAAAGCCAATTTCAGGTTGCCTGACGGGGATTACAATAATTTGCATTTCCGGATGTACAGCGCAACGGGGACAATGGTACGCGATGTGTCAGGTATAAATACCGCCTTATTTAGTGTAAAACTGGATCTGCTTTCGGCTGGGATATATTACTACGACATTCAGCAAAATGGCAAAATAATCGGACAAGGGAAACTTGTGCTTGAATAAAAACATCAGTGAACACTATATTTAAGCCTCCATCTGTAGCCAGGTGGAGGTTTTTTCGTGTCATTTACCAACAGAATGTTGGCTTAATGGACAAAAAGTAGGCTACAATCTTCTGTAACTACTGTAATAATTAGTCTTAAGGCAAATCAAAGCTTCCCACTTAAAAAATAATCATTTCAAATTGCAGGATTAGCACAGTTTCATTATTTTTACAATTTATTATCAGATGATTGATTATGAGCAAAATATTAGTTATAGACGATGAAAAGAGCATCCGGAATGTACTGAAAGATGTACTGGAATATGAAAAATACCAGGTAGATACCGCAGAAAACGGCAAAAAAGGGCTTGAGAAAATAAAGAATGAGCCTCCTGATCTGGTGCTTTGTGATATTAAAATGCCTGAAATGGACGGTGTGGAAGTGTTGGAAAAAGCCATGAAATAAATCCTGAATTAACATTCATAATGATTACAGGACACGGGGATGTGGATACGGCAGTTGCCAGTTTTAGAAAGGGAGCTTACGGTTTCATAGAAAAACCTTTGGATTTAAAACGATTACAGATTACCCTGAAAAATGCCCTTGAACGTACCAATCTCATCACCGAAACGAAGCAGTTAAAGAAAAAAGTGAGTAAGCAATATGAAATGGTCGGTGAGGCTGAAGCCATGCAAAAGGTTAAGGCTATGATTGACCGGGTGGCACCTACGGACGCACGTGTGCTTATTACCGGCGAAAATGGTACTGGAAAAGAGTTGGTGGCACATCAGTTGCATGAAAAAAGCAACAGGTCAAAA
>JAQIDD010000210.1 GCA_027858215.1 Candidatus Delongbacteria bacterium
CAAAACAACAAATTGTCCTTATCAAACCAGGAATCATGCACAATAAATGAACCTGTTATGCATTCAGAAATTCTGAGTACGAAAAATTACACTTATAACATTGATTACCTTTTGAACAAAAAGGAAGTCGTGGTTTTTCTGTTTGATCAAAACGCAAAACTTATCATCAGTATTGATGAAAATGGAGAAATCCATGAAGATATTGAGTATTTTGACGACAACAATAATGACAACGATACATCAGAGGAGCAAAATGATACATCCTTATTGGATGGTTTCCGAAAAAATGTGGGGAGCTTGTTTAGAGAAGCCTCTGAAGTAGTATTTAATACCAATACAAATACCGAAAACAAGCTGGATAATTCTCCCGTTGAAAAGAAAAAATATTTTAAATCAGATTACGAGACTACCAATTAAATATAAACCATCAGAATATATTTATTATGAACCATAAAAACACAAACACTATGAAACGCAAAACATTTTTACACGCAATTTTAACAGCAGCAGCCTTGTTTGTTATCACCCCATTGTTTGCAGACAACGCTCCGGAAGATGACACGCTACGGATTGTAATTGAAGGCGATACCGTCTCTACAGTCAACCTGAACGAACTGGAAGAGTTGGATAACATGCCAGACATGGATAGCATTATGAACATTGTTAAAGAAGCCATGAAAGAAGTGGATGAGTCAATGGAAGACATCAGGATTGAAGACAATGGAAAGACAAAGTCTGTCATTATCAAAGATAAAAAAGGAGATGTGATTAAAACCATGACAGTTAAAGATAGTAAAACGGAAACTGGTGATTCTGAAATGGAGTTTGAATTTGAAAAAGATGAATCGAATAAAAGTTTTTACAACTTTATGGTATGTGAAACAGGTATGAACAATTACCTTGAAAATCAAGCATTTCCATCAGGTGATGCAGCCTACTATGTGAAACCATTTGGTTCCTGGAGTTTCTCAATAGGATCAGGGTTTCGGGCTTTTGCTGCAAGTTGGTTCAGTGTAGATGTCAGTGCGGATATTTTGACGTATAATTTCAAATTGCAAAACAAGGCCGTGGATACCGACGAAGGTGTTGTTGATGACAACAACAGGATTGTCTATATCGAAAATTCCAAGTACAATGACGGTAGCAGCCATGCCATACGTTCTAAATTGACTGTCAATTACCTGAACATGGATGTGATGCCTGTTTTTCATATCGGGCCCGAAAAAAGTGGCATAAACAAACGTTTGTTGCGAATTGGTGCAGGAGCATATGCAGGATACCGCATTGGAGCCCACACAAAAAATGGATGGGATGAAACCGGTCAAAAACGTAAAACCAAAAATCATGATAATTTTTACCTCAATAGTTTTCGTTATGGTGTCAAAGCCATGATAGGTGTCAAAGATTTTAATTTATTCATGAATTACGATCTCAATACCCTCTTTGAAAAAGATAAAGGCCCCGATGGCAAAAATCTTAATGCATTTGCCTTTGGAGTCAGATTCATCATCTGAGTTTAACCCAACATCACCGCTTGGTGAGGCCGCTCCGTTATTCCGGGGCGGCTTTCCTGTTTTTAATTTATTCAGGCGCATTAGTTACTGCTGAAAAAAATGATGAGTTAAATCGGTCATTGTAAGTTGTGTTTGATGCTGTCTTTAAAATAAGGAGTTCCCATTTAACCCCAACCTTCAGGTCGGGGTGTGCGAAACAATAGGATAATAAATGGGCTTTAGCCCTGAATCTTTTTTAAAATCACAGTGATTAGTTGCTCTGTTTTCATGCCTGAATTTTCTCAGCAATCATTAACCCGTCACGGACAGGCAAAATAAAATTTCTCATGCTGGGATCTTCCTGCACCATATTGTTGAATTTCTGTATCTCACGTGTTTGCGGATCAGTAGCGGTTTTTATCACTTTGCCACTCCACAAGGCATTATCAGCTATCAACAATCCGCCTGAAGCCAGCTTTGATTTGGATAATTCATAATATTCAGGATATTCCTGCTTATTGCCATCAATGAAAATGAGTTCGAATTCATCTGTTAATTCAGGTATGATTGTTTTTGCATCGCCTGTAATAAGTTGGACTTTATCACACATGCCTGCTTTTTCAATGTTTTTTCTGTTGATAGCTTCCAATTCATCGTTTATTTCTATGCTGATAAGCTTGCCGCCGGTTTTCAGGCCTTCCGCCAGGCATATGGCAGAGTAACCTGTATAAGTTCCGATTTCCAGAATGCGGTGTGGTTGTTTTAGCCTGCTCAAAAGCGATAACAACCGCCCCTGGATATGCCCCGATACCATGCGTGGGTGTACTGCATGCAAGTGGGTTTCACGGAACAATTCCTCTAAAACTTTAGATTCCTCCGTGCTATGTGATTCAATATAAGATTCAATGTTAATATACATGTGTTCAAAAATATGGTTTTGTTGGTATGATTACATCAGGTTTTTTACATAATAAATTCGTTTTTCTCAACTTATGAATTAATATTATGTGTTTAATATGCTAAAAATTATTTATTAAGCCTGTTGATTACTTGTTTACAACTATTGATAAAAGTAACAATAATTTAATACAAATGTATTTGCATATTTGTTATATTTGTAATAGCATGAATGATGCCTTGAAAAAATTGGTCGAATGGTAATCCAAAACAAAACATACAGGCTGATTAATTTACAAAAATGCATTTTTGTATTTTTAATAAGCTTTGTATTTGGAATCCAGGGATGGGGGCAAAATGTAATTGATTTTGAAACAATTGGAGCTGGTTATACTCCCTCAGCGACTGAAGGTTCTGGAGATACGGATGTTTTTAATCGATCCAATCCAAATATTGGAGGAAACTCAACTTATATCTGGGCTGTTGAAGACATTTCCTTAACAGACCCGTCCATTACCCTTGACCAGATTGACGTTAGCGGGGCTTCTTCTTTCTCATTTTCAATTGATATGTTAACACCCAATACAGAAGACTGGGATACTTCAGATGAATTATTGATAACTTATAGCATTGATGGCGGTGCATATCAAAATTTGATGTGGGTTCAGAGTAATGATGATGGTGATGCATTCAATGCTCCTGCAGCAATTGATGCTGATTTTGATGGAACTGGTGATGACGGACAAGAATTGCCGGCTTTAGTTGATGGTTTTGGTGTTGGAGTAGGCAGTAATTTTGTAACTTTTTCAACTGGCGATATTGCCTTGTCAGGAAATAGTACGCTTGATATAAAGTTGCAATTTAATGGCTTGACATCAGCAGCAGAGGGTATTTACCTGGATGACATAACCATTAATACTGTCTCAACAAGCCCCACCATCACCCTTTCCACATCTTCTCTTACCGGCTTTTCTTACGAAGAAGGTTCTGGTCCCTCAGCAGAGCAAAATTTTACAGTGGAAGGCAGCAACCTGACGGATGATATTACCCTGACACCTCCCACAGATTATGAGATTTCTGAAACCTCAGGCAGTGGTTTTGGCAGTTCCATTACGCTGAGTCAATCAGGTGGCAGTGTTTCAACAACCACAATCTATGTGCGTCTGAAATCCGGCCTCAGCATTGGAACTTACAACGGAGAAACCATTACTGCCAGCAGTTCAGGCGCAACCGATCAGACCGTAACCTGTGATGGGGAAGTTGTGTGCCCTTCCGTATCTATTCCCACAGCCACAGCAGCTACTTCAGCAAGTGGTACTGGCTTTACTGCCAACTGGAACTCTGTGGCCGGTGCCACGGGGTATGAGCTGGATGTGTATTCTGATGGTGGGGGTTTAGATATGACTGCAGATGGTGATGGGTCTTCGGCAGATCCCTATTCTGTTAGTCAGGCTCTGGCTTTACCTGAAGGCTCAACAGAATATTTTGTGAAAGGCTATGTTGTCG
This sequence comes from Candidatus Delongbacteria bacterium, assembly GCA_027858215.1. Classification (GTDB taxonomy): domain Bacteria; phylum Bacteroidota; class Bacteroidia; order Bacteroidales; family ML635J-15; genus JAQIBY01. The sequence goes on from JAQIDD010000210.1 coordinate 3,897, forward strand.
GACGTGGTAACCCAATTGCATTTGGAATTCCTGCATCAAATGATTTCAGTGTTGTGCTTGCAGAAACAGTTGATGAAACGAATGCCTCTAATGTTTTAGTTGCTCAGGTCGAATCCGTAGATAGACCAAGTTGGGGTTTGTCAACTAATCCTTCTTTGTATCAAACTGGTGTTAAGGTTGAAGGATATCGTGATAATTATGGTGGAGATCCAAGCATTGAAGGTGCTAGTAATTGGGCAGCATTGGCTGGTGGTGGTACTACCTACCACCTCCAAAACGAAGATGTGGGAAACGTAACCACTTATGACGTATCCGGCCTGACCGCCGGTGAAACCTACTACTACGTTGTCCGTGCATACAATGATTGCGGCAGCGAAAGTGCAAATTCCAATGAAATTACAGTAAATCTTTCCTGCAGTGATCCCACTACCGAAGCAACAAGTCTGAGTTTTCCGGACACTCAATACAACCAAATGGATGTATCATGGACTGCCGGTGATGGTGACAATCACCTTGTTGTGGCCAGTACATCGCCTATCACCGGGACGCCTTCAGATAATACAAGCTACGCTCCAGATGCAAACTTCGGAGATGGAGCCACTCTCAATGCCGGTGAATACGTTGTTTTTGCAGGCAGCGGGACAAACTTTACCATGACCGGCCTTACCAGCGATACCCAGTATTACATAAACGTATTTGAATACAATTGCGACAGTGGCAATGAGCAGTATCTGGCAAGCTCCCCACTCGCCGGTGACGAAACTACCCTCGCCAGTATCCCGGCAGTTTCCGGCCTGGATGTTACCTGTACAACGGAAACAACAGCCACTGTGGAATGGACCAATCCATCTACAGGTGATTGGGGAGGTGTCATCATTGCCATCCGGAATTCAAGCCTTCCTGTCCATACCTTAAGTGATGATCCCACAACGGTTTCCGCAGATGCTGTGTTTGGAGATGGACATGAATTTGGAACAACCACACCATATTCCTATGTCGTTTATAAAGGTTCAGGAACTTCAGTAACCATAACCGGATTAACGCAGGGACAGGATTATTCGATTAAAGCAATTTCATACTACGGGAGCTTAATCGGAGATGTTACAACAACTACAATTTCAAGTCTTGAAATAGGTGAAGTGACAGCAGCTTCTGCAACAACCGAAAACAGCCAGACAAACCTGAGCTGGTCAAATCCGGGGGCATGCTATGATGAGATTCTTGTTGTTGGTCATGAAGCAAGCTCTGTGATCGCAGTGCCTTCCGGAGATGGTTCTTCTTATACAGCCAGCGGAAGTTTTGGTGTGGGGACCGATATCGGAACCAATGAATATGTCGTTTACAAAGGGACATCAACCTTGGTAACAGTAACCGGACTTACCAACGGAACAACGTATTACTTTACCATATTTGTTCGTGTGGGAACAGAATGGTCTGATGGGGTTGAAGTGTTTGTAACGCCTTCTGAAGTTACCAATTTTATTCCCGGGGACCTTGCCATCATAGCTGTTAATACCAACTACCAGGGACATGCTACGCTAGGGGATTTTGAGGAATTTACCTTTGTTGCGTTTAAAGATATCAATGTGGGAACCTCCATAGATTTTACAGAAAATGGCTGGGAACGAGAATATGCAGATGCATGGGGAACAACCGAAGGAACCATTCGTCTGACCCGCGAAAGCAATGGTGTTGTTACTGCAGGAACAAGCATTACTGTTGTGATGCATGAAGCAAACGGGGTGGATGCCACTGATTTTGATGTGTACATAAATGGTACTGATGAACTGGCTGCCGGGTACTGGAGCATTACTGAACTGAACCCAACGGATGGTTCCGGTTTCAATCTTAATCCGGATGACGATATATGGATCATGCAGGGCGGTTCCTGGATTGAAAACTCAACCGGAAGCAATCCTACCTATCACGATGATGAATATACCGGCTATGTTCTGTACGGATGGACCGCTACCGGCTGGCCGGGTTCTGATCCTGCCGGTTCAACAATGTTTTCAAACCTGTATCCGGCCTGTGAATGTTTTAACACTAACGTGAGTGGTTTGACCAATCAGGATAAAGTAAAATACACTGGTCCCATGACCGATGCGTCAAAACTAGACTGGATTAACCGTTTTAATGATGAAACCAACTGGACTGGTTATGCCGATGATGCCAGCTACGATGCCGGAACACCTGATTATCGCAATAATGGTGTTACAATTGGTGTTTTGCCTGGTGGATTTGAAAGTGGACGCTGGACAGCAACGTATGATAAAGATTGGTTCAATTGCCGCAACTGGCAAAATCTGACAATTCCCAATGAAAATACTGATGTTGTTGTTTCAACAACCTATGCTTCGGATGACGCAGTTGTGGATAGTTCTGACAATGCCCTTTGTCACGGTTTAACCATTGAATCCGGTATTGGCATTGATTATTCGGATGATAACTATACGGGTAATACCATAGAAATTCATGGTGACTTGCTGAATCAGTCTGCAGGAACCAACATCATTTCAACAGGGGGTGAAATGCTATTTGCTTCGGATGAAACAGCAGAAATTACCACAAACGGGGCAATGCTTTATGATGTTGAATTTGATGGCACAGGTGAGTTTACCTTATTGGATGATATGACTGTTGACGGAACCTTAACGCTGACTGACGGTGTTGTCAGCACAGGAACAAATAAAGTCCACGTTCAGAACACTGTTGCCGGGGCCATATCCGGACATTCCGCAGCATCTTACATCAACGGAAATTTACGCCGGGATATCACGGGAGCGGGATTGTATGATTTGCCGGTGGGAAATAGTACTTTTTATGAACTTGCCAGCCTGGATATTACAAGTGCCAATAACCTCAGTTATATTGATGTGTTTTTTGAAAACAGTGACCTTGGTGTCATCAACATAAGCGGGCTGAATATTACCATTGATGGAACCTTACTTACCAGTGTACTGGATGCAGGTTACTGGCAGGTTGAGCCTGATGGTGGCCTTACATCAATTGATTATGATATTATTTTGAATGAAACCGGAGCAACAAACGCAGCATCCGTGCCCGAACAACACGCTGTCATCAAACGCCCCGATGCGTTATCTGACTGGAATTTCGAGGGGATACATGACAATGCAACGCAGGCCATTAACGGGAGTGTTGTCACAGCACAGGTTTCCAGCCTCAGCGGGTTTTCACAATTTGCCATTGCACGCAGCAGTCAGTGGCCTCTAGCAATAGAATTAGTGGATTTTAATGTATCCTGCCATCCTGACGGTCTGCTTGCTGAATGGATTACTGCATCAGAAGAAAACAGCGATTATTTCTGTATTCAACACTCATCTGATGGGCATGCATGGGAAACAATGAAAAAGCATTATGCGTTTGGTACCACCAATATCCAGCAGAATTATCACATGTTGTTGGAAAACGCTCCTGCAGATGGTTATTACCGGCTGACTGAAGTGGATATGAATGGTAAAGTTACAGCCTATGCTCCTCAATACATCAACTGTGATACGCAGCGTGATAATACCGTGTTTATGTTGTATCCAAATCCTGCGGAATGGTACACACAGATTTCTTCAGTAAACAGCAATGCAGACTATTATAAGCTTGTTGTCATAAACGCAAATGGGAAAACCATAAATACGCTGAACTGGGAACATCCTGATGAATCAGCCTTAAAAATGAACACAGAAAATGTTGAGGCAGGCATGTATATCCTTCGTATTTTAAACGAATCCGAAATGCATCATTTACAACTCATTGTCAAATAATTGTTTTGAACTTTATTGAGAGGCTTCCTGCGGGAGGCCTTTTTTTTTGCATGAGGGCGTAGGCGGATTAGCCAGCTGAAATGGACGGCTTGTTTTTTGTGCCCCTGGCAGCGTGGCGTGACGGAACAAACGCCTGCCAGTGGTTGACAAAAACAGCCGCGCATGAAGCTGCTAGGAGCTGCAGACCGGCCCGGCATGCCTTTGCAGGTCGGTTTTTGTGCAATGGCGATGTGCTGCCGGGACATGCCCACATTAAAATCCTTTAAAAAACATGCAATTTTGGCAGTCATGTTGTCATTTTAGCACATTGTGACAGGGTTTGTAATTGTTAATAAGAAGTTGTGTGTCAGGAAGTAAGGTTTTTTTGTGGATAGAAATCAATTTTTTACTTTGCATGGTACGGGTTTTGCCAGTGGTGCAATAAATAAAATGTATGATTAAGCAAGTGGTAAATAATTATAACGAACTTCAGTCGGAAATTGATGCGCATGATGTTGTGTATTGCCTGCTTTACAAAGCGGAAAGCAAGGCCAGTCATTGTGCAATTGATCATCTCAGCATGGCAGCCGGAACAGACAATGGTGGTATGATTTGCATGGCTGATGTCAGTAAAGTGCGTGATATACATCTTGTCTATAATGTAACATCAGTGCCTACCTTGCTGGTTTTTAAAAACAAGGAGCTAACTAACCAGGTAAAAGGATGTAATGATACCCGCTTTTATAAAAATTTGATTGACGGTAGTTATTTCGTAAGTAAACAAGCTGGTGATAATAAACAAAAAAACGTGACGGTATATACCAGCCCCACGTGTACGTACTGCAACAGCCTGAAATCATACTTAAAAAAACTGCAGATTCATTTCAGGGAAGTGGATGTATCGAAAAGTCCGGAACAAGCACAACAATTGGTGAGCCGAACCGGACAACAAGGGGTGCCACAAACCGAAATAAATGGTAAATTTGTGGTCGGTTTTGATAAACATAAAAGTGATAAATTATTGGAATTACAGTGATAATTAAAAATAAGTTAAATCATAAAATAGAAAAATTATGAAAGATTTACAACCGCTAAATGAAAATGTATTGTTAGATGTCAGTACAGAGGAAGCAGAAGAAAAAACAGCTTCAGGAATTATTATTCCAGATACTGCAAAAGAAAAACCTCAGTATGGTACTGTTGTTGCCGTAGGGCAAATTGAATATTCTACTGTTGCTGTTGGGGATAAAGTATATTACAAAAAGTTTTCAGGTTCTGAACTTGAAATGGGAGAAAAGAAATACTTGCTGATTCCTTATGCTGACCTCCTTGCAAAAGAGGTGGCTACAGAAAACATTTAATACGCTTTTCTATCGACAAAAAATCCGCATGTTGATAAAAGTATGTGGATTTTTGTCGTTCTTTATGACTATTAATCTTTATATTGTATCTCTGAACTCATGTCAATGCTGGCTTGTCTGTATGTATAAGTCACTCCGCAATACCTGTTTTCTGACAAATCGACGGCTTTTTCGATCATTTTTTGATTGAGGTCTTTTCCTTTAAATACATAGGTTTGATGTATTTTGGAATAATGCTTGGGATGTTCTTCTGTTTCCTCAGCTTCTACCATGATTTTAAAATCATCAACCTCTACTCTCATTTTTTTTAACAGCGAAACAATAAACTGACCGTTGCAGCCTCCCAGGGCAACCAGCATCAACGGTTTGGGCGGTGGCCCGATGTCCTCACCACCAACTTCACGGCTGTGGCCATCAAGGATTATTTTATGTCCGTTTGATTGCGCATCAAACACCATCTTTTTTCCCCAGTTTAATTCAATTTTTCGTTTCATAACAAGGCTATATTTGTATTTAGTACAAATTTAAAATACTTATCGTTATTTTCCTTTGCAAATATTGTTCTTTTATTTTCCAACAAAATGCCGTTCAAAATGTTCTTATTGAAAGTATTACATCCCACCCGGGTGAATATTACACAAAATTGGAGAATTTTTCAATTGAATGTTTTGCCGGAAAAAATAAAACCCTATATTTGCACTCTCAAAACGGAGGTACCATAGCTCAGTTGGTAGAGCAACGGACTGAAAATCCGTGTGTCCCTGGTTCAATTCCAGGTGGTACCACAACATCAGAACGAGCCTGCCTGTCGACCGACAGGCAGGCTCGTTCTGATTTATTGAGTACCACGGGTTTTACAGGCCTGAACATAGTGAAATCCCCAGACATATCGAGACTCTCTGCTCATTCACACTAACATCTTAAAACCAGGTATGTGTTATTGCGACAGAATGTTACAAGGAGACGAATGTATTCAATCAAGAAGTTTATGACAGGAATTTTAATGTGATGAACATGTCAATGATTAGTAAAAGCGTGAAAGTTTTTTTATAATGTTAAATTTGTCGGTACATGGACATTCTCAAAGTAGGTTAGAAGGCATTTTGGTTATCAGAGCAAGTGGGTAATGTTTTTAAACCTGTTGCAATTTTTGATTGTATTCTTAATACTGATGAAATCAATGAAAAAGTTGCTCAGTAAGCATATTTTTATCAATGTGAAGAAGCGTCAGGAATATGTTGTACTATGATATGGAGCATTTTAAGAAGAAAAGGGTTTTCGCACTCTTTTCTGAATTTTCTTAACCCTTATTCAAATTCGTTAATTACTGGGGCCCACCAGGGCTTCCGTCGTGTCGACCAGACAAGTGCACCTTTGCTCCCGGATTGTGAGTCAGGATTTTATTGGGGTAAAAAAAACCCGGCTCTTTCACCGGGTTTTTTTGTGGGCCCACCAGGGCTTGAACCTGGGACTCCCTGATTATGAGTCAGGTGCTCTGACCAACTGAGCTATGGGCCCAAAATTTCGGATTGCAATGTTAGTACAATTTAGTCTAACCTGCAAAATAAAATCAGATTCTTTTTATCCTGATTTTTTTCCAGTTTCCAAGCATAATAATCCCTGCCACAAAGAAAGGCATTGCAGGAATATTATACCGTACCAAAGCACCAAGCACCGGAGTACTTAATCCGGTAGTAACAAAAAGAATGAGTATGAATGACAGGCTGAATAGCAAGAATTTTATTTCTTTTTTAGACACGTTACGTGGCCAGATGCATGCATATACAAGCATAATCAGTAGTATCAGTTTTTCAATCCCGGCAACAAGCATCAATGGAGAATTCCACTCCAGAAAATGAGGTCGAAACATGCTGTTGAAAAAACCAGTGGGAGAATGACGCAGCACTGATAAAATATTCGGTTTAAGTTCAGGGAGGTTGATTGCTGAACCGACATTTTCTCTAGCTTGTACCATACTGACAAAATGATGTTGTTTTTTATCAAGGAGTCGAAACATATTTAGCTTAGGATAGAGGCATCCGGATATCCAAACCAGTAAAATGATAACTATATGTGTAATGATAAAATTCCTGAAAATGTGCTTGTTTTGTTTTGTTGCCAACAGAAATACAAGTCCGGGGATCATGCAGATAAGTACATAAATTTTTGTCATAATAAACAGCCCGACTGCCAGTATAATCAGAAGCAATATTTTTAGTTTAAACCCTTTATGAAGTAATGATATGGTATAAAACAATAATCCTGTATTTAACATGAGGATGCCTTCTTTGAGTAACCCGGAACTCCAGAAAAACACACTGGGAACCATATACACAGCCAAAGCGAGCCAAAAACGTCCTTTTGTAAAGTATGTTATGCCGAGGTACAACAAGGTGAGCCCCAGAAACGACAGAAAAGCCATTAAAAAGCTATGAGCAACAATACTTCCACCCGTGACCGGGTACAACAGTGCATTATAACGTATCATTATGCGATTGTCATTCCAGACACCGTGAAAATATCCTCTATACCAAACACCTGTATGTTCCAGGCATTGTTTTACTTCAGGGGTGTCAATACCCACACCGGTGATTATTCGTATGTATGTATTCGGTGTGTCTGCATTTTCTACGATTGCTTTTCCATCGTTGTAGTATTTATAGATATCTGCTGTTTCCTGTGGATAGTGCCAGGTATATATTGCCAGAACAGCAAGTGATGCCACAATCTTTGCTCCCCATAAACTCAATCTCCAGATTGTTTTCAAACCTGTCCTTCTGAACAAAGGTAGTTTATAAACCATCCAGGTAGTAGCAATTAGAATAATCAGCGTACTAATGATTTTCAGTACCAGCATGTTTAATTTTTGCAGTGAAATTAATAAGAATATATGTTACTTACTAAATGTGAAGTGAAAATATATTTTAACTGTTGTAAATATCCAGGAACAAAAAAATGATCAGATTAGCGAAACAGTAATTCGTTTTTTTCTGACTCAAAGAGATATGTTGCTTGTTTATCTGGTTTTTTAATTCAATATTTTCTGTTTTTATAATTGATTTACAATGAAACATTTTATATCTTGCTTTCGTTACATAAGATAATGTTATCCATGAAAAACATAACTGTCATCGCTATTGTTCTGTTTTTGACCAATTTCTCGCTTGCCGCCCAGGAACTGGAAAATACCGACTATATTGATGATCAGATCATGGATATCAACCAGCACATGAAAGATGTGGTTGAATTGACAGATGATACAGCCAAAATTGAAGCCAATGATTTGGCGCTGGAGTTGATGCGGGACATGCTGATTGAACCCGATGCATTTGAGTATCAATACGATTCACTTGAGCACATCACCATCCTGGAATCGAATGATGGACGCGTGAGGATTTTTACCTGGAACATCATGTATGACAACATGCGACATGATTTTTTTGGTTTTATTCAGTATGTGAATGAGGATGGCGAATATCATCATTATGAACTAAAAGATAAGACCAGCATTGATCCTGACGCTGACCCGGATTATGAAAGCCCGGATGAATGGTATGGCGCTATTTATTATGAAATGATTGAGGAAAAACATAAAGATACACCGATATATACCTTGTTAGGATGGAAGGGGCAGGATGCCCTGGTGCAGCAAAAAGTAATAGAAACACTTGAATTCAACCACCGGGATGAACCGGAATTTGGTGGCCGAAGGCTTAAGGTTGTGCGCGAAAAAATGGACAGGGCCATATTCAGGTATTCAAGCCAGGCACAGATGATAATCAGGTTCAATGAGAAGAATGATATCATTGTTTGTGACCATTTATCTCCTGGCAATCCAAAATTCAAAGGGCAGTATGAATATTATGGTCCGGATTATTCATACGATGCTTTCGAATTTGATGGCAAAAGGTGGGTGTACAAATCCAACATTGATCCCAACATTGCCATCAATTATAAAAAGAACAGAAAGATAGAAAAACGTAAAAAACAAAACCCCTCAAAGGATTTTTAAATGGCAAAAGATTACCTGATAGATATATATTTTGTTGATGATGATGATTTGTATTTGAATTATTTCAGAAAAAGATTTCAACTTGATTTGCCCAACAATCTTTACACCTACAATTCAGGGAAAAAATTCCTCCGGCATTACATTCAGGATTGCAAAAAACGACGCAATCAAAAAATTGTCATACTGGATTACCTCCTCAAAAGCGGGGATGACCATAACGCCAAAATGGTTACTGAACTTTTGCCAATTATCAAGCATCACAACCCAGATACAGA
>JAQIDD010000246.1 GCA_027858215.1 Candidatus Delongbacteria bacterium
AGCTTACGCTCTCTTTGCTTCGTTTCGCTACGCTTCACTCCGCAAAGAGAGCTTTACAAAACATCATTATAAACTTATATTTTTACTCGTAAAAGTTGCATTTACTAATTGAACTTAAGATTTACTATTGGTAATTGGAACGATCCTCAAAATTGGTCACCTCCGCAAAAATTTATTCCAATACCCGAGCATGAAGATTACACCAATTCTCAAATAGAAAGAGCACATAATGGTAAATTTTATATGGTAAAACCAAATGGAGATCTGGGATACTTTACTGATCAATTCAATGGAATACAATTTGAAGTCAACATCGGTTCATCAGCCATCATCAAAAACGGCATGCATGAAAATGATCCATACACGGCATTTGATATGTACCTAATCCCTGATCAGATAGATGGTTGCGAGTATGATAACACAACAGATGATGAAATTACTTGCTGCTATTCTTATACCGAGATGCCCGTAGTCAACACCATGGGTGGCAGTGTTGCAGAAGTCAACGGAGACCTGAAAGTTCAATCAGATGTAACCTGGACACCTACAAGCAATCCCTTCACAACAGGTAGCACTACACCGGAAATCTATTTTAGAGGTGATATTATTGTTGAACCCGGCGCCAAGTTAACCATCAATGACATGACCATTTATATGGATGACGGGAAGAAAATATCCTTAACAAACAACACAAGCGGAGGCAAAGGCTCTAAGCTTATTGTTGATGGCAGTACCCTCACAGCTTATGATTGTGATGAATCTATAATGTGGTATGGAATCACTGTTTTTGGTAATGATGGAAACCAGGGAAGTGATCCGTTAACCAGTTCACAACCATACTTGAATATGGAAAACTCAACGCTTGAATATTCCACCTATGGTGTTTTTTGCAGAAACTCAGGTAATGCCAGGCTTTTCAAATCTACTTTCAAAGATAATTATATTTCTTGTTATTTTTATTCAACAGATTTTGAGTATTCATACGTAACCGACTGCGATTTCATATCTACTGATGATATCTATGAAGATAAAAGTGTTTCATATCCATACACTCATATATATTTTTCGAGTGCTGATAACATTTCTGTTTCAGGATGTGATTACATAAACAACGCTTCCCCAGCCGTCATACCCGGTGGATACGATAAGCATGGTACAGGGATAATGTCATATTATTCTGATATTGATGTTAAATCAGTATTTACATTTTATCCACCTTATTATCTTGAAACCAGTTTTGAGAATTTATATTATGGTATCAAAAACTACGGAGGTAATTTATATGTAAACGAGGTAGAATTTACAGACAATAAAGGTGGTGTTTGGGTATTAAACAGCAATGCCCCAACCATCACAGAATGTGATTTTAAGGTATTGGATTCTGATGGGAATAGTGAGCTATTTGATTCTTTTGGCCTATACCTTGATGGTTGTACCGGATATCAAGTGGAAGAAAACAATTTCCATGACGGCCTTTTGGGATGTCAGGTTTACAATAGTGGTGATGCTTCAAATATGATTTATAAAAATTATTTCTCAAATTTGATTGATAATGGAGTGGCAACCGGAATAGTTGCAGTAGGTCAAAATATAAATTCAAGCAATGAATATCAAGGTTTAAGAATATTATGCAATGAATTTACCAATACAGATTACGCCATTAGTGTTTTAGGCAGCCATTTGCCATTTTTTGATCCTTATAATCTTATTGAAACAAGTATAGCAAAGCGACAAAGTGGATACTATGTAGATCCGGGGCAATGGTATAGTGCTGGTAATAAATTCTGTGGCAATGATCCCAATGAAGAGTATGATTTCCATTTTGGTGGTGGTATTTATGATTATGGTAATTATTTGTACTATGATCAACCTAGTGATCCACAACTTTACAGTTACAACCCAAACGAAATAACAAAAATTACGTTAACTAGTATTGATAATTCCTGCCCCTCCAATTTGGGAGGTACATCAAAAACCAAAGACGAGGATCTTTCTTTGTTGAGTTATGAAGAAAATGAACAAGAAGCTGAGATCAATGAGGCGACATCAGGAATTAACGAATTCAGCTTGTTGAATTCAGCACAAACAGCCACTGCGTCCAATCAAGGGAATGTACATAATGAATTGATGACAGGATCACCGTATTTGAGTGATACCATCCTGATAACCTATATGAACAATGCCCAGGTAAGTGAATTGTCAAGAACAACCGTACTTAAAGCAAATTCTCCATTGCCTGAAAAAGCAAAAACAGCATTGTATGCATCATCGCTCAGTCAGGAATATATGTCTTACCTTGATCAATTTCAGGAGGGCATCAATCCACTTGAAAAACTATACCTGGTGTTGAATGGCATTCGTAATGAAAAACAAAAATTAATGTTTGACATGCAACGTGATATCATTAACCACCCGGACAGCATTGATGTCAATGCCTATATGCAAACTATTGCAGCTGAAAATTCTGTATTTGCCAAACAACGCTTGTTTGATATTTACATGTCTCAAAATAATCATGGCCAGGCACAGTCTGTTTTAAATGATCTGCAAATGGCTGCATTGGATGCAGAAAGCCATTTAAACATAGACAAACTCTACATTGATTCTCTTGAACTTGCCATTGAAATGAATTTTGAACAGAGAGAACAAATTGTAGAAAACAATACAGAAAGACTGTATGCATTGGCTGATGATGTTAATAATCTGGCATGTTCAGGCGCCAGGGCGATCCTTGAAACTTATGATTACGAAGAATACACACCCATGACAGCACTGCCAAATCCCAACAAACAAAAATCCGCTATGGCAGGCAATCCGTCTGAACAGGAAGACCTCTTCCGTGACCAGGATATTGAGCTTTCCACACGTTTCAACATTTTCCCGAATCCTGCCAGTGATATCCTTTCTGTTGAGTTCATTACGTCTGCAGAAGCATGTACATTTGTGATATATGACATCCATGGCCGTCAGATTCGCAGCATAGAAAGAAATGAATCCCTCGGTTACCTGACCATAGATGTATCTGAGCTTGAAAGCGGAAACTACATACTTTACTCTCCCCAACTCGGAGAACGCAAACAGTTTGTGGTGAAACGATAAACTTTCCCTTACTAACAATAAAAAACTCCATCCGCCGGCCGGCGGATGGAGTTTTTTA
>JAQIDD010000332.1 GCA_027858215.1 Candidatus Delongbacteria bacterium
AGTATGATCCGGATATTGTGTTATTAGCTTTATCAGCATCAGATTATGGTTTTTATGGTTTCAGGGGCGGTTTTGAACGATTTACAGAAGAAGGCATAAAATACAGAGATCCGCCTTCGTGGGAAAGATTATATGCTGCAAGTTATATTTTTCGTTTTATTCTTAATAATATCATGAATTATAACGGACTTTTCTCACAAGAAAAAGAAAGAGAACTATACAAAGGAGCAACAAGGGATATTCACAAAGCCATGTATATGTTTAAAGAACTTGCCGAAAAAGAAAATTTTAAATTATTCCTTGTATTCGTTGATGACCAAAATAAGGTTTACTATCCTCTTAAAAACAGAATCAAGGATGAAAACATTCTGCTGGTAATTGATTTGGTTGAATACAGCCATGATGTACTTGAATTAAGCAGGGAAGATAGAGAAAAACTATACTGGAATATTGACGGCCATTGTAATTCTAACGGTTATTATATGTTTGCAGAAGGTATAATATGGAATTTTGATAAATTAGGCAGTTTAGACTCTTTAAAAACCGAATGATGACTGCAATACTCCAAATATCATTTTAAAAATCAAGCTCACTCGCAATGAGTGAAAGCATTTTTATTTTTGCATTTTTACGCCTAAATTGCATGCTCACAAAATTACGATGACTTTCTATTCGGATACATACCATAAAATCCTCAGGATACAACGACGTTGGCTGTGGAATCAATTGAAATTTCCGCTTTTACCCGGGAAATATAAAAACACTCCGGCAATCAGGAAATATATGTTTTCCCGTGCTACCGGACCCGACCCGGTTGTCTGTCATGCCCCGTATCGAAGCGTGTATTTTGGGTTTAACGGCAATGTACAACCCTGCTGTTTCAACCGAGAACATCTGTACGGGAAATACCCTGAAAAATCCGTTTCGGAAATCCTGGAAAGCCCAAACAGAAAAAAACTGCAACACGCTTTACAAAACCAGGATTTTACTTATGGCTGCAAGCATTGTTATAACCAGATAAAAACAGGAAATTATGAAGGCGCGGAAGCCCGGTTGTATGATGGCCTGAAATCCAACGAAAAATGGTATCCCTCCGAAATGATTTTCGAACTTGACAATACCTGCAACCTTGAGTGCATTATGTGCGAAGGGCGTTTTTCATCAGCTATCCTGAAAAACAGGGAACATAAACCCTATAAGCCCGGCCCGTACAACGAAAAGTTGGTTGAACAATTGAAACCCTATTTAAGCAAACTGGAAGTTGCAAAGTTTATGGGTGGGGAACCTTTTCTCATCAACATTCATTATAAAATCTGGGATGCCATTCTTGAGACCAACCCCCGGTGTGTCATCAACCTGCAGACCAACGGCACAGTGTTCAACGACAAAATTGCAAACCTGCTGAAGCGCGGCCACTTCCAAATTGGCGTTTCCATTGACTCCCTGCAAAAAGATAAATTTGAAACCATTCGAAAAAATGCAGTTTTTGAAAAAGTGTTGGACAATCTGGAAAAATTCATTGCAGCCGGAAAAAAATCCGGTCATCACATCAACATTTCGACATGTCCTATGCAACAAAACCGCTATGAAATTCCGGATATCCTCAGATTTTGCAATGATAAAAATGTGTTCGTTTACTTCAATACTGTTTATACCGACGGATTTGATTTGCGGGAACTGAGTTGTAAAGAATTGGAAGAATTGGTCCTTTATTATCGAAAATCCATTAATACATTGCCAACAAGCAATTATTTACAACGCCGTAACCTTAAATTTCTAAAATCTCTGACATCACAAATCCATACATGGTGGCAGGAGAAAAAGGCGGAACATGACAAGCGTCTTAAAACAAAAACAATCACACGGAATGATTTGCATGCCTTGTTGTCAGGAAAATTGAACGACAATCCAAACGCTCAGGATAAATTGGTTACGATAATCAACACCTTACCCGAAACCCTGTTGATCAGCGACCATCAACTGAATCATCTGAATAATATTAAAGACGATGAGTTTATTTGGGAAATGGAAAACAATGACATCAAAACACTACGTTACATCATTGAATACTTTTTTGAAAATCAAACATTCCCCGACATGCAATAATCCGGGGTGTGAATAATTTCAGTGTTTTCATCTTATAAAATAAACACATACACAATTTCAGCATCTTCACCAATGGTTTATCTATTAAGTGTTTATTTTTCATTAGTCAATGGATAACATTTATTGTTTTTCAGGGCAGCAGGAAGCATTTCACCTCCAGTAGGCATGGTATCTGCCTCCGGCCTAAATCTGCGTTCCGGCACAGCGGCTGTTGCTATCCTCCCTGACAGGATTTTCCTGTCTCCGCAAAGCTCCGCCGGGCACAGCTTCCAGTCAATCTACAATGAGGACATTCAGCACACAGTACCGTAACACAGAATACCAGCCTACCTGCCCGTCTGGCAGGCGGGCGTCAGGATGCAAAATCAATACCTGGTTACTCCCGATAAAGTTGGTATTCCTGATTTTTTTATTTTTGACGATAAAATACATATATTCAGGCATTTTTAAACAAACGATTATGAAAACAATCATTGACCTTTTTGAATACAGTGTTAACCAGTACGGGAACAATCCCTTTTTATGGGAAAAACAAGATGGCACATATGTTCCAACAACATACAATGAAACATTTAAGGAGGTACAGATCGTTGCAACTGGCCTGATGGAAATCGGCGTCAACCCCAAAGACCATGTTGCCCTGCTCAGCGAAGGCCGTAATCAATGGGTGATCAGCGAGCTGGCCATTCTCTACAATCACGCTGTGGATATCCCGCTGTCAGTAAAACTTGAAGCCAAAGAAATCCTGTTCCGGATCAACCATTCGGAATCAAAATTTCTCATTGTATCGGAACAACAGTCCAATAAAATTGACCAGATAAAAGACGCGTTTACCCACATCGAGAAAATCATTTACCTTGACAACAATGCCCCTGACAATGCACAAAGCATGAATTACGAAAATGTGAAAAAGCAGGGTCAGTCATCTTTCGACAACAACCCGGAAGCCATTTTTGAACGCAAACAGCAAATAAAAGGTGACAGTTGGGCCAACATCACCTACACATCCGGCACCACCACAGATCCCAAGGGAATCATCCTGACACACAGGAATTACACGGCCAATGTAGAGCAAGCCTATAGCCTGATGGACATTCCGGAGCATTACAAAACCCTCTTGATTTTACCACTCGACCACTGTTTTGCACATGTGGCAGGCATTTACAGTTTCATGGGAAAAGGAGCATCCCTGGCCATGGTTGAAACCGGAAATACACCGTTACAAACGCTGAAAAACATCCCCAAAAACATTCAGGAAGTCAAACCACATCTCCTATTGAGTGTGCCGGCACTGGCCAAAAATTTCAAAAAGAACATTGACGCCGGTATTCGCGAAAAGGGCAATTTTACGTACAAACTGTACCAGGCAGCCCTGCGCAATGATTACAAATACAACAAAGAAGGCCACAACAAAGGGCTGGGATTGAGTTTTTTTCGCAAGCCATTGCATGCTTTGTTTGATGCAATATTGTTCAAAAAAATCCGGCAGTTTTTCGGCGGCAACCTGACATTTTTTATCGGCGGTGGTGCCCTGTTGGATATTGAATTGCAACTGTATTTCTACGCCATCGGCATACCCATGATGCAGGGGTACGGTTTGTCTGAAGCAACGCCCATCATCAGCTCAAATGCACTGCACAAACACAAATTAGGTTCCAGCGGCTTCCTGGTAAGCGACCTGGACATAAAAATCTGTGATGAAGTCGGAAACGAACATCCTCCCGGTCACAAAGGTGAAATGCTGGTAAAAGGCGAAAATGTGATGTACGGCTATTGGAAAAATGAAAAAGCCACCAGGGAAACCATCAGGGACGGATGGTTACATACGGGCGACATGGGTTACCTGGATGAAGACGGGTTCCTCTATGTGCTTGGCCGATTTAAAAGCCTACTGATTGCCAGCGATGGTGAAAAATACAGCCCGGAAGCCATCGAAGAAGCACTGACCGAAAAAACACAATTCATTGATCAAGTGGTGCTGCACAACGACCAGAATCCTTATACCGTGGGATTAATTTTCCCGAACCATGTCGCCCTGGAACGTGCCCTGAAGGAAAAAGATACAGATTTTTCAGAGCAAGCAGGCCAAAAAGAAGCACTGAAACTGATACAGTCAGAGATAAATGAGTTTAAAAAAGGCGGACACTATGAAGGCGAATTTCCCGAACGATGGTTACCATCAGCCATAGCTGTTTTGGACGAAGGGTTCAACGAAAAAAACAAAATGATGAACAGCACCATGAAAATCGTGCGTGGAAAAGTGACTGATTTTCATAAAGAAACGATTGATTTCCTGTATGATTTCAACAAAACTGAACTGATAGTCAAAAACAACATCAAGGCCATAGCCTCGAGTGGGAAGATGGTAACCGGGAGCTAGGGGATGGTGAGATAGAGAGATGGAGATTCTCACTCGTCACACCCTCTCTTCCATCTCACAATCACAAACCCAAAACCTCAGCGTCTCCTTTCAACAATTTCAGCTGAATCCGTTCCCGCTCCATATCAACACTCAGTACTTCCACAATCACATGCTGATGCATATTGACAATTTCAGCCGGATCGGAAACAAAACGGTCAGCCAGATTGGAAATATGAATGAGGCCGTTTTGCTTAAGCCCGATATCCACAAATGCACCAAAACGCGTAATGTTGGTGACAATGCCGGGCAATTTCATCCCTGTTTCAAGGTCTTCAATCTTGCGCACAGCATCCGCAAAGGTAAACATCTTAATGGGCGGACGAGGGTCCAGGCCAGGCTTTGCGAGCTCATTCACGATGTCTTTCAGGCTGGGCATTCCAATTTCTCCCTGTACATATTTTTCAAGGCTGATCTTATCTGTCAGGGTTTTGTTGCCAATGAGCTCAGTTACCGAGACACCCATGTCTTTGGCCATTTTTTCCACCACATCGTAAGATTCAGGGTGAACAGCACTGTCATCCAGTGGCTGCTTTGATCCTTTTACACGCAGAAATCCGGCCGCTTGCTCATAAGCCTTATCCCCCATCAATTTTACTTTTTTCAACTCACGCCTGCTGGTAAATCCGCCGTTCTCTTTCCGGTATGCTTCAATGTTTTCTGCAAGCTTTGGGCCCAGTCCGGACACATAAGCCAGCAGATGCTTGCTTGCGGTATTCAAATCCACGCCCACTGCATTGACACAGGATTCCACTACCCTGTCCAGGCTCTGCTGCAGTTTTTTTTGGTCCACATCGTGCTGATATTGTCCCACGCCAATGGATTTAGGGTCAATTTTCACAAGCTCTGCCAGCGGGTCTATCAGGCGGCGTCCGATGCTGACAGCACCACGCACGGTGACATCATATTGCGGAAACTCTTCCCGCGCTACTGGTGAAGCAGAATAAATGGACGCCCCGTTTTCACTCACCATGAATACCGACACATCTTTTTTGTACTGAATGTTTTTAATGAAATGTTCTGTTTCCCTGCTGGCTGTTCCATTTCCTACGGCAATGGCATCAATGTCAAACGCTTCCACCAGGCTCGATATTTTCTTTTTGCCTTGCTTGCGCTCTTTGCGCGGCGGATGAGGGTAAATGGTTTCGTTATGCAACAAATCCCCTTGTTCATTCAGGCAAACCACTTTGCATCCTGTCCGGTAACCGGGGTCTATTGCTAAAACAGCTTTTTTGCCCAGCGGCGGCGCCATCAGCAATTGTTCCAGGTTGCCGGCAAACACACGGATGGATTCATCATCGGCTTTTTCTTTGAACAGGTTTTTCATTTCCGTTTCCATCGCCGGTTGCAGCAAACGCTTATAGCAGTCCTCAACAGCCGCTTCCACTTCCTCTGCAGCAGCATTCCGGCCACGCACAAATTTATGCCTGAGCAGCTTAAGAGCATCATCCTCATCGGGTTTTACCTGTACTTTCAAGTACCCCTCTGATTCTCCCCTGCGTATTGCCAGCATACGGTGTGCCGGACAGGTCTTTATTTTCTCTGAAAAATCAAAATAATCCTGGTACTTATCCGCTTCTTCCGGGTTTTCGGCCACTTTCTTTTTTACTTGTTTTGCAGATACGTTTGCCTCATGCCTGAACAAACGACGCATGGCATGCCTGGCAGACCTGTTTTCATTTATCCACTCCGCCACAATATCACGGGCGCCCTGCAAGGCCTCGTCCACTGAAGACACATCTTTCCCTGTATATGTTGCAGCATGCGAAGTCACATTACCCTGCCCCTGCGCCATTATTATTTTTGCCAATGGCTCCAGGCCATTTTCTCTGGCAATATCTGCTCTCGTACGTCGCTTTGGCTTATACGGTAAAAAAATATCCTCAAGCCCAGTAAGCGTATCAGCATCATGCAGTTGTTGTTCCAGTTCAGCGGTCAGAATCTCCCGCTCTGACAGTGATTTAAGGATGCTTTTCCGCCGTTTATCCACCTCCTGCAGGTAGTCCAGCTTATTTTTGACCTCAGCCACCTGCACTTCGTCCATGCTGCCGGTACGCTCTTTACGGTAACGGCTGATAAAAGGAATGGTGGCGCCATCTGCCAGCAATCCGGCACAAGCCTCAACCTGCCTGTAATTCAAACTCAGTTCGTCAGCGATTTTCTGTATCATCTTTGCATCCATACATGCTATATTTTTTGTCAAAATTTTTTTCCACGCTGACAAATATAACGGAAATTGACCGGATGAATAAATTGCTTATTTTTTTGGGCAGCGGGAACCTTTTTGCCCCCATCAGGCATGGTCTCTGCCTCCGGCCTTTATCTGCCATTGGGGATGCAGGCTGTAGCTATCCGTCCGGACAGGATTTCATTGCCAATCAATCTGCCGTGCGGGCAAACAGCACAGCATCCCCAATGGCAGGATACCGGCCTTCGTCAGGCTGCAGGAAAATAACATTTCCTTTCCTGAGGTTTGGAACGTTAAAGTCAGTTATTTTTTAAGAAATTAATTATATTTGTT
>JAQIDD010000344.1 GCA_027858215.1 Candidatus Delongbacteria bacterium
GTTTCTCATATACTGCTTCAAATTTTATTGCATTATCCCGATAGTGCTTCAAAAATTTTCATTGTCTATGAAAAACGCTGAAAATCTTGATGCGAAAGAATTAATAGAAGTCCCCTTAATATTTCCGGAGATTGCCTGTAGTAATACGGTACTAAACTACGTCCGGATTTGAGCTAAAAACAAAAAGTCCATAAACCTTATTCAATAAAATAATAAATTTACAGGAGTTTTTATTTATTTTGCAAATCTCTGATTTATAAAATAAAAACATATGATGCAATTCAGAACATCACCGTTTTCAAATCTGCCACCGGTTGTTAAAAACCTGCTGGTGATTAATATAGCCATGTTTTTGCTGCTGGTGTTGGCGCAATTAATTTATAAAGTGGACCTGAATATGTATTTGGGTCTATATCAACCACAATCCGAGGCATTTAAACCTTATCAACTCGTTACACACATGTTTATGCACGGTGGGCTGGCACATATTTTTTTCAATATGTTTGCCCTTTTTATGTTTGGAAGGGTACTGGAACAGGTATGGGGAGGCAAAAGGTTTCTGATATATTACCTGGTGACTGGTTTTGGTGCAGCATTGTTGCACATGTTGGTAGGTTATTTGCAGGCACAAAGCCTGTTGAATGAATTACCTCCGGACACATTGGCCAAAATACAGACAGATGGGTTGGAAGCCTTGCGTGCAGGGAAAAATTATGTGAATCCTGAAATGGCAAGGCTGAATGCCGTGATCAACACACCAACCATTGGCGCATCAGGTGCTGTGTTCGGATTGTTGCTGGCTTTCGGAATGTTGTTTCCCGATACACGACTTATGCTGATATTCCCTCCTATACCCATACGTGCCAAATATTTTGTTATTGGTTATGGTGCTCTGGAGTTGTATCTTGGTTTGACTCAGCCAGGGAGCAATGTAGCCCACTTTGCTCATCTCGGGGGCATGTTATTTGGTATTATTCTTATTTATCTGTGGAAGAAAGGCCAGTTTAATAAAAACCAGTGGAACTGATGAAATTCTGGGATTGGATAAAATCAAACTTTGAGCGGGGATCCGTTTTAACAAGGTTGATCTACATAAATCTTGGTTTATTTATCATCGTAAGGGTTTTGATGGGCATTATCATTCTTGCCGGTGGCAATGCCGATGTAATTCTCAACTGGCTGGCCATGCCTGCTGGTTTTTCAGCACTCATTACCCGGCCGTGGACGGTTGTAAGCTACATGTTTTTGCATTACAGTTTTTTGCATATATTATTCAACCTCATTGCTCTATATTGGTTTGGGCACTTATTCACAAGATTCCTGACAGGAAATAATCTGTTTTCAGTGTATATGTTGGGCGGACTTTCAGGTGCAGCTATATATTTTGCTGCGTATAACCTGTTGCCTTTTCTGATGGTTGATAAAGCAAATGCCATGGTGTTGGGTGCCAGTGCTTCCATTTATGCTGTCCTGGTGGCTGTGGCATTCATTGTTCCCAATTATGAGATATACATTCCGTTTATTTCACGGGTAAAAATAAAATGGCTGGCCATAGCCTTTATCGTACTCGACCTGATCAGCCTTCTCGCAGGACAAAATATGGGTGGCCACATTGCTCATTTCGGAGGTACCGTTTTCGGATACGTTTATGCGGTGCAGCACAAGCAGGGAAATGATATCACAAGATGGTTCGAAAAATTAGTCTTGTCCTTTGTTTCGCTATTCAAACAAAAACCTAAAATGCACGTATCCTATAAAAGGGCATCCGGGAAAAAACGTCCGGAAACGGATATGGAATACAACGCCAGGAAGAAAGCAAAACAGGATGAAATTAATCGAATCCTGGATAAAGTCAGCACTTCGGGTTATGGAAGTTTAACAAAGCGGGAAAAAGAAATATTGTTTAAAAGCAGCAACAAACGATGACGTTTATAAATACCATTGTCTGGATAATGAACTGGATAATTTCTATCTTGCTAATAGGTAGTTATTTATCAAGATACGTAGATCCTGGCATTACAACCGTATTTGCTTTTTTGGGATTGGCATATCCGGTGTTGTTGTTGATAAATATTGCGTTTATCGTTTGGTGGATCATTGTCAGCTATAAACGCATGATACTAAGCTTAATGGTAATTTTCATCGGGTTTGGTTACATTGGTAATTTATGGAATCCAACCAAAAAAACTGTGCCGGAAAATGAACAGGAGCAGGTTATAAAAATAATGTCATACAATGTTAAGTTGTTTGGGTTGTATGACTGGAAAAACAACAAGGAAATCCGGGATTCAATTTTTAATTTTTTAAGACAGCAACAACCTGACATTGTCTGCTTTCAGGAATATTTTATCTCTGAAACCGGGTATTTTCCTACGAGGTCAAAACTAGTAACTGTTCTGGATGCCAAAAATCTTCATGAGGGAATCGCCATTGAGGCACAACAAAAACAAAAATTCGGTATGGCCAGTTACCTAAAATATCCAATTGTCAACAAAGGAGAAGTTCAGTTTTCCAATTCAAAAAACATGTTCATATTCACTGATTTCCTTTGGGAGGGTGATACAGTACGTTTATACAATATACATCTTCAGTCCATTTATTTTGATGACCAGAATTATCAGGATGTGGATGCAAATTTTTTAACCGATATTGATAAAGAAAGATTGGTGGGATACAACAGTATAAGGAGAAAATTAAGTTTTGCTTTTAAACAAAGGGCAAAGCAGGCTGAAGTGGTGGGAAAACATATCGAAAAATCACCCTATCCGGTAATTGTATGTGGAGATTTTAATGATACGCCTGTAAGTTATGCTTACCATAAAGTGGGAAAATCACTCTGTGATGGG
Source organism: Candidatus Delongbacteria bacterium (assembly GCA_027858215.1). Classification (GTDB taxonomy): domain Bacteria; phylum Bacteroidota; class Bacteroidia; order Bacteroidales; family ML635J-15; genus JAQIBY01. The sequence continues at coordinate 2,847 of JAQIDD010000344.1, forward strand.
TTTAAAAAAGCAGGCCATGGACTGGCTTTGAGTTATGAAAGGAAATACCTGCGGGTAAGGATTGACCATATTCTTTACAGCAATGATTTTACAGCTTATGAATTTAATGTTCATAGAATTGGATATTCTGACCATTTTCCTGTATCTTGCTACCTGAATAATTGATAATTGTATGAAGTCTATACGCTTAGTTGTTTTTGTTTTCGTTGTCTTTATTTTGTCAGGATGTGGTTTCATCCGGCAGGACAGATTTGAGTGGCCAAGGCTAAAAGGTGAAGGCGAACTCGTTATCCATACATATTATGCAGTGACGTATAACCCCGAACACAATGTAGCTAGCTGGGCAGCATACTCACTGACAAAAGAAGAAACCAGGCCTTTTGTAAAAAGAAAATACACCTATATGCCCGATACCTTGGTTTCAACAGGAACTGCTGAATACGATGATTACCGTGGGAGTGGTTATGACCGCGGTCATCTTCTGCCAGCCAGGGATATGTTATTTAATGAAACCGCAAGCTATGAGGTCAATTTCATGTCAAACATTACCCCGCAAGCTCCTGCTTTTAACCGTGGAATATGGCGCAGCCTGGAACAAAATGTCAGGTATTGGGCTCAAAAATACGATTCTGTTATGGTAGTTTCCGGGTCGATACTTGAAAAAGGCTTGCTGCGAATCGGTCGGGAAAATAAAATCACTGTGCCAAATAAATATTTTAAAACCATACTGATACACAATGATACCATTAGCGAATCTATTGGTTTTGTGATTCCAAATTATCAAAACAAGAATAATTTCAGAGATGATTTATTTGATTATGCCGTTTCAGTGGATAAGCTGGAAAAAATGACAGGTTTGGATTTCTGGCCGATGTTGTGGGGAAGACGAGTGATAAAAGCTGAAAACAAATACAACCTGGAAATCTGGGAGATTGATGATTAGTGGGGTTGTTGGGATAACCTGATCGTGGGATGGCGATGAGGAACATAAACAACAAAAATCGTATTTTTAGTTATTTGATTTATCACACTATGGAAAGCAACGTATGGTATGCTTTATTATTAACTCTGTTTGCAGGATTATCCACAGGGATAGGAGGTTTTATTGCTGTTTTTACCAAAAACAACAATCAGAAATTCTTATCGGTAGCGCTTGGTTTTTCAGCGGGAGTTATGATTTATATTTCTTTTGTTGAGATATTACCGGTGGCTAACCACATGTTAGAACCTTGCTTCGAAACCAAAATGGGATTGTGGGTAACCTTGTTTGCATTTTTTGGTGGCATGTTGTTGATAACAATCATAGACAAACTGGTTCCTGAATACGAAAACCCACACGAGCCCCCTGATCACAGTGCTATGGACAGAATTCCCCCAGATGCAGATAAGCTAAAGAAACTGGGTGTTGTATCCGCCATTGCCATTGCCATTCATAATTTCCCCGAAGGAATCGCCACCTTTATGTCAGCTTTACAGGGCGTGGAAATCGGGTTGCCGATTGCTGTTGCTGTAGCCATTCATAATATCCCGGAGGGAATTGCAGTTGCGGTTCCAATTTTCTATGCTACCCGGAGCCGGAAAAAAGCATTCAAATGGTCCTTTTTGTCCGGCCTGGCTGAGCCTCTTGGTGCTATCATAGCATTTTTGATTATTATGCCTTTTCTTTCTCCATTATTAATGGGTATTGTGTTTGCCTCTGTGGCAGGAATTATGATTTTTATTTCGCTCGATGAATTGCTTCCGGCTGCTGAAACATACGGCGAGCATCATTTGGCTATTTATGGCTTGCTTGCAGGAATGGCGGTAATGGCGGTTTCTCTTATTCTTTTATAACATGACGAAACAGGTAATAATAGCGATTTTCATTATTGGTATCATCTGCGTTGCCGGGTGTAATGACAATACTGAAGATTTCCCGGCACGTTATAAGGTGTCACAGGCAGAGTTTTCAGCAGGTGGTGAAATCAAAGACATGATTTTTCCTGCTGACAGCCTATGGCTTGTTTGTGGCGGAAAAAAAAATACACATGGTTTTATTTATGCTTCCCACAACAAGGGAAAGGCATGGCAAAAATGTCATGTTGCAGAGGAGGCTTCCATAAACGCATTGTTTTACAGTGAGGAAGCCGGTTTTTGGGCCGGTGGTGACAGCATACGGATGTGGCGCAGTGATGACGGAATATCATGGTATGATAATCCAAGGGCACCTTGTTACTGGGATAATTGCGAAAATCCCTATTGTGCCATACATGTATGGGGCAAACATCATGTTTTTGGCGTTGGTGGCGAATATTTTCAACGGGGAATTACAAGTGAGTCAGGTACCGGGGTGAGTTATTGGATACAATTGTACTGGCCAAACCAGTGGAACGATTTGTATGTGGATGCTTATGATGTGATCATTGCTGGCTATGGGATGGTCATTCAAAGCTCTGATACTGTGCAGAATTTTGATTATATGGATGTGTCAAAGGAAAATTTTACAGCCCTGGCGAAAAATCAGAATGATGAATTGTACCTGCTTGCAGAACAGGGGAAAATATACCATCTGGAAAAAAACAACTGGATATTAACAGACGAGTCGAAGGGCAGGTTTCGGGACATGGCATTTTACCAGGAATATGGATGTGCTGTGGGAGACGATGCGGTTCTTGCTGTTTCTGAAGACAATGGTAATTCGTGGTCTCAATATCGGTTTCCCGGCAACCGGCATTTATCCTTTATCAAATCAACAGATGAGGGTTTTATCATTGGCAGCCGCTCGGGGAATTTGTATTTTCTTGATATGGAAAACTGATTTATCACAAGTAATTTTCATCTGTGGCTTTGTCAACAAATATTTCCACAGCCCGGTTATACACACCCTGTACCCAGGCAATGGCCATCCCGTAGTTGGTAACCGGAACACCCGCCCTAATCGCAGGTTGTATTCTGTTGATAAGCTGCCTGCGGGTAATGACACAACCTCCACATTGGATTACCAGGGCATAATCTGTTATTTTATTAGGCAGCCTGTCCAGCCCTGCCACCACATCAAAATTCAGGTTTTTGCCGGTAAAATCTGAAATCCACCTTGGTATTTTCACCCTTCCGATGTCATCACAGGATACCTGGTGTGTACATGATTCTAGCAACAACACCTTATCTCCGTCCTGTAATTCAGAAATTTTAGGTGTGCCTTTGAGGTAAGCTGAAAAATCACCCTTATACCTTGCCAGGACGATTGAAAATCCGGTTAAGGGGACGTCTTTGGGAATCATGGCATCCGCTTTCAGAAATATCTGGCTATCGGTAATGGCAAGGGCAGGTTTGATTCCTGTCTTTTTTAGGAACACATCCACTTCGCGCTCTTTCATTACCACAGCAATGGCGTCATTGTCAATGATATCGCGTATAGCCTGCACCTGTGGCAAAATCATGCGTCCTTCGGGAGCTTCAATGTCAATAGGAGTAATCAGTAATACAATATCCCCGTAATTCAACACATCACCGATAAAAGCAGGACGGCTCATGGCCGATTCAGGTATGGCTACCCTGATTAAGCTTATCAGATGTTCTTTTTCTTTTCCTGGCTTCAGGCTGTTGTAATTCAAAATGCTTGTGTGATGTTCTTTTTCCAGGGATTTTCTGAAGTATGCGGAGGCTTTTTCTTTGTCTGATTTGTTATGAACCAGTAAATATGGAATGTCAAGTTTATTAAACTCGGAAACCATCTTTTTTTCGGGGGCTCCAAATTGATTTCCACATAAAACAAGTATGGCAAGATCAATCAATTTAAGGGATTCAAAACTTTTACGGATGCGTTGACTACCAAGCTCCCCAATATCATCAATACCGGCAGTATCTATTAGAATAACAGGCCCTACCCCCGTGATTTCTATGGATTTTTTCACCGGGTCAGTGGTTGTGCCTGCCACGTTACTTACAATGGAAATTTCCTGCCCTGCCAGGCTGTTGATGAGGGAGCTTTTTCCGTTATTCCGCCGGCCGTATATGCCTATATGAACTTTGTTTTCACGTCCCTGGGCCATAATGTTATGAATTATGTTGTGAATTTACCATTTTCAGGCTATACACCAATCCTGTTGATAAATAAGAACATGGTAAATTCTGAAAACTCGTGTGTTTATAAGGATTTGAACCATTCCTGAAAATAGTGTCCAACCAGAGGCAGTTCTTTTTTCTCTCCTTGTATGGCATTTATTAAGCTCATCAGCCAAAACACGAAAATAGCAATTGATAACAACCATCCAATGATGGGAATCCAGGCCAAAATAAATCCGGCAAGGAAAAGCCCCAGCAATTGGCGAATATAAAAACTGGCAAATTCGTTTTTTTCATTGCGGTTGATAATAATTGCTATAATCCAGCCGATTAAAGTAATGTGTGCAATAATAGCGGTTGTTTTACCCTCCATAGTGTGTTTGTTTTTTACTTGTAAAACTTACAACCAAAGAAAACACATTATATATGAAATCCCAAATTATTAAAGGCTTAAAATAAAAGAGGGACTATCAGTAATTTCTAAAGTTATTAAAAAATATGGCGGCATATTGTTGAAAAACAATTTTGAGAAACTATGAAAAAAATCGA
>JAQIDD010000096.1 GCA_027858215.1 Candidatus Delongbacteria bacterium
ATTCTGTGTATCCTGGCAATAAATAACAACCTCGTTCCACCAACCATCAACCATCAGAAATGGGATGAAAACATTGATAAGCGCTTTAACCTGACACTGCATAAGGCACAAAAAAAAGCCATCAAATATGCCATAAGCAACACCTTTGGTTTTGGGGGACATAACACGTCTGTAGTATTTAAGGCTTTTGATAATTAACTAAATTTGTGATTTTGTCAAGGGGACTGAAACATTTGTTTTTGTACGGTAAAGAACAAAGGCATTTGCTTTTTCGGCTCAAAAAGCTATTGAGTTTTTTTCCAGCGGATTTGTCTTTTTATCAAATTGCCTTGCGACACAAATCTGCCACTATCATTACGCTTGAACACAAAATTAATAACGAGCGACTTGAATTCCTTGGTGATGCTGTTATTGATCTGGTTATTTCTGATTATCTGTACCGGACATATCCTGACAATGATGAAGGAACTCTGAGCTTGATGAGGGCAAATATGGTGCAGCGAAAAACCATGAATGAGCTTGCTGTTTCTGTGGGAATCCCTGATTTACTTGTCACGGGAGATAATGCATGCGGACAAACAAAAAACATATTCGGCAATGCTCTTGAAGCGTTGGCTGGAGCTGTATATATTGACAGAGGTTACGTTTATTGCAAGCGTTTTATTGAAAAAACATTTATTTCTGAATTTGATCAGCATAAATCACTGCAGGTGGAATATGATCATAAGTCCTCGCTGTTTCATTTGGTTCAAGAAAAAAAATGGGAAGTAGATTTTGACACCTTTGAACAAATTGAATCCAATGAATCCCATACGCATTTTGAATCCCATGTCTTAATCAATAAAAAATATATTTCTAAAGGAAAAGGATGGTCAAAGAAGGAAGCAGAACAAAATGCTGCTATGAAAGCGCTTGATAAACTGTTGATTTAATCGTATCTTTACCACAAAAGAAAACGACCACCTGTGACAAAAGAAAAACGTCTGAAATACGTTCCTGTTCCTGATTTTAACTTGATTGCAATAGCTTCCAGTGAAGATGCTTACAGGTTGTCATGGGTCATTAATCAGTTGTTTGGTATCCAATTAAAACGAACTGAGCCGCTCCGTGTTTGGGACGAAAAAATAGAAAATCCCAGGGAATTTGTGTGTTATACATATACGAGTGCATCACAACAAAGCGTTTGCAGATTGATATCCAACAAATCAGAATCAGGTTTTTTGGACAAAACATGCAGCCAGTTTGATTACCTGTTGCAATTCAGGCATTTGCCTGGTGTAAAAGCAGATGATGTGGTTGAACTACTGAAAAGCAAAAAAGATGTTTTATTGGCAGTAGAAATTATTGCCCCAAACAATGAATTGACACAAAAATTGATGATATAAAGAATTGTTGATCATGGATACATTGAATTTTGAATTATTGAAAAAAATAAGTGAAGCTTCAGGAATCAGTGGGTTTGAAACTAAAGTACGGAACCTGATTCGCAGTGAAATTCAAGGCTTGGTTGATGATATCAGCATTGATAATATGGGTAACCTGACTGCTTTCAGAAAAGGAGATGAAAATAAAAAACTAATGATAGCAGCTCATATGGATGAGATTGGATTTATCGTTACCCACCTCGAAGACAATGGTTTTTTGAGGTTTACCAGTATAGGAGGGTTTGATCCCAAAACGCTCACGTCTCAACGGGTTGTGGTTCACGGAAAAAAGGATGTTATCGGGGTGATGGGTTCCAAGCCAATACATGTTATGGATGATGAGGAAAAGAAGAAGAACCCCAAAATCAAAGATTATTTTATTGATACCGGTATGAGCAAAGAAGCCCTGGAAAAATTGGTGGAACCTGGAAATGCTGTGACCCGCGAAAGAAATTGCATCCAAATGGGAGATTGTTACAACGGGAAATCGCTTGATAACAGGGTGTCGGTTTTTGTACTTATTGAAACCCTGAGAGCATTAAAAGAAAAACAATTACCATATGATTTGTATGCCGTTTTTACCGTTCAGGAAGAAGTCGGACTAAGGGGGGCACATGTTGCCAGCTTGCAGATTGAACCGGATTTTGGCATTGGCCTGGATACTACCATTGCCTATGATGTGCCTGGAGCCCAGCCCCATGAAATGGTGACGCGCCTGGGCGAAGGTACGGCCATAAAACTCATGGATTCGTCTGCCATTGCAGATCAGCGTATGATCAGTTTTATGAAAGAAACCGCCAAACGTAACAAAATTAAATTTCAGACTGAAATCCTTGCCGCGGGTGGTACGGATACTGCCTTTATACAGCGAATGAACAAAAGCGGTGCCATTGCCGGAGCTGTTTCAATACCAACACGGCACATTCATCAGGTGGTGGAATCTGTACATAAAAAAGATGTCAAAGCAAGCATTGATTTGCTTTCTGCCTGTATCCTGGAGATGCACAGGGGAAACTGGAAATATTAACCATAGGAAACCATGGGAGTAGTTATCAGACAAAGCATTAAAGGCTCGGTATATTCGTACCTGGGAGCTGTCATTGGCTTTGTGAATGTTGGATTTTTGATGCCGCTACTGCTGAAAACTAGCCAGATTGGTTTGATCAATGTGCTGGTTGCTATGGCTGTGATGATTTCTCAATTTGGCAGCCTGGGTTTTGTCAATGTAACCCTGCGGTTGTTTCCTTATTTTAAAAGCAGAGACAAACAACATAATGGTTTTTTAAAATTATTGCTTCTCTGGGCTTTCATAGGGTTAATGGTTAGCATCATCATCTTTTTTTTACTCAAAGATTGGCTGGTTGCGAACAACATTGAAAAATCGCCTCTACTGGCTGAACATATTTACTACCTGATTCCTTTTATCCTTGCCTCCTTATTTTACCTTCTGTTTGACGGGTTTTACCGGGCTATATACAAAGCCAGCACCTCGGCCTTTTACAAGGATTTTGCCTTTCGTATATTTGTCCTGGCAAACCTTGCTTTGTACTATTTTAATCTGATTGATTTTGATGCTTTCCTAAACCTGTATGTGCTTGCTTATGCTTCCCCTGCCATACTGATGTTCTTTCATTTGCTTATGACCGGTGAGTTCAGGCTTGGTGGAAAACCAAAACCTGAACCAGCTCTGTACAAAAAAATGATTAGTGTTGCATTTTTTGGCCTGATCTCCGGCTTTAGCACCATTGCTATGCTCAATATCGACAAGTACATGGTAAACCACTTTCTTGACCTGAATGCTACAGGTATTTATTCCATATCGTTTTTCTTTGGGTATATGATTCTGATTCCTGGTAAGGCAATGCGTAGAATCTCAACTGCCATAATAACCGATGCCTTTAAACAGGATAACAAAGCAAAGGTCAGGCAGGTATATTACAAAACCACGATATCGATGTTGCTGATCGGGATGATTCTTTTTGTGTTTTTATGGGCCAATATTGACAATATTTTCAGAATATTACCGGAGGCATATGAATCCGGACGATGGGTAATGTTTTTCATCGCCATTGCATTTATCCTGAACCTGGCATCGGGGCTTAGCAATCAAATCATGTTGTACTCTGATTATTACCGGTTACATTCAATCACGATGATTTTTTCCATTGTTTTAATAGTTATCCTCAATGTTGTTTTAATTCCTCTACTTGGTATTACCGGAGCAGCCCTGGCGACAACTCTCACCTACCTCTTAACAGGTGTCTTTCGCTGGTTGTTTATTTGGTCACGATTTGGATTGCAACCTTTTGGAATGAAGCATCTTGTTGTTGTCATGGGATCTGTACTGATATTAATGCTATCGAAATTGATACCGGAACTAACGCTTATTCCGGACCTCATTATCCGGTCTGGTTTTATTGCCCTTTGCTTCCTGTTATTCATAAAATACAGCAATGTTGACCCCGATTTTAAAAAAATGGCGGAGAGGATAATTTCTTTGAATAAAAAACAATAAACGGTTAATCTGATTTCCAGGCAGAAAGGTCCCGGTCAAGTATTTCTTCGAGCAATATTAGCTCAGATTCGAAAACCTTGTAGAGTTCTTTTTTAAAAGATGTATCCAGAGGTTTGCGTTTTGCTGTAACCCGGTTGAGACGGTTGATGAGTTTTAATATACTCATGCCTTCAGGGATGCCCATTTTTCGCTTAACCAGCATAAACCGCGGGTGTTTTTTGGCGGTTTTTGAAACCAGATTTGCCAGTTTTTTGTTTTTAAAATACCGGTTTTCGTTTTTGGGCGAAAAATCAGTTCGGCCGTCACTTTCCACTCCAAGAAATGCAAGTGTTTCTTCATACACTTTTTTGGTATCAGCAACAAAATCATCAAACAAAATAATTTTAGCCTTGCTTTTATCCACCCGTTCCAATAACCTTTTTAATTGCGTACCGGTACTGCACACATCTTTGTACTGCAATAATTTTGGCTCACGACAATCCGGTGGCAGGTTTTTTCCTTGTTGTCGTGTTTCCTGTAACTCCCATGCTTTTTTAAAATCTTCCACATTTTCATTAATTCTTGACCTGATATGAGTAGCATGCAATGAATAGGCCATATCAACCGGATTGCGCAACATCACAATAAATTTGGCTTCCGGGTTAAATTCCAGAATATTGGGAACAGCTTCCTGTGAATACAAATAATACACGCTGCCTTCACCAACAGCTGTTTTTCCCTGTGAATTATAATAACATTGATTAAGGTACAAGTTTATGTCTTTAAATCCCCGGTGTTTTTCCGAAAAATAATTACAAAAGAAATTGGGTTCTTTTGGATAACTAAAATGGACATCAGGATGCTCTCTTAAGTACTCACTCAAGGCTGTTGTACCGCATTTTGGTGCACCTATGATGAAAAAATTGGGTGTCTTGACGTGTTTGGCTACTTTCATTCGGTATCAAATTAAACTGCACTCATTTTATGACCTTAAAAATACAAAATAATGCCGGGAATTGCAAGATTCTGACAGGAAAGAGCTTATGTTTTTCCAGTTATCCGGCAGCGGATGGCTTCCAATAAATTTATATCTGTATTATAAAAATGTCCCTGAATGAATATGTGATTTTTAAAATGTGCTATGTAAGCAGATATGGATGTTTTATCAACCGTAGCAGAAGAAATGTCTTTGAGTAATTTTCTGATATCTTTATAATCCGAAACAGCAAAACAGGATGGGTTATGCTTGTAAAATGCAGATCCCAAAAGCAGCACTTTTTTGTGTTTTGCAATGCTTTGTAATCCAACGCTTGAATTTATATTGACCACGAACTCTGAGTTTCTAATGAGGGTGTTGAGATCTGTCTTTTTTGTCAGAAACACATTGTTGTTATATGCAAATGGAGAATAATCAACAGGCTCAACTTCCATTGGGTGTTCTTTAATAATCACTTTATACCCTGCTTTCACAAGTTCGGGCAGGATAAATTCCACGACTTCGTACATGCTGCGAAACGGACTGTTCAGGATAACCTGTGTGTCAGAATTAACCTGGAGCGGAAAAAACACATATTTTCCGATGTTTTCCAAATCAAGCTGTTCTGAATCATCCCGCTGAAAACGTTTTTTAGCTATATCCTGGTTTCGTTTTTTGTTGATGAAATTGATTAAAAAGCGATTGTAACGGGGATCCAACATTCTATATAGCGCGCGTATGTTTTCGTTGTGATTTATTTTTTGAACAATAAACTTTGTATTCGGATTGAAGCCGGAAGCCGGGTAAGTAAAGTTTAAAAAATCCGTAAAACTCAGGTTGGCAAAAGACGCATCGGAATTTACCCCTTCATGATCCATTTGGATGGTATTGGGGAAGTACCCGTGTTCAAAGAAAAAAGTATTGATTCCATATTCACGACACACATCGGTTTCCACGTTGAAAAGTCCGTTTAAAATCAATACCATATCATAGCCTGCATGTTGCAGTGTTTGTTTGCAGGATGTATATTCCCTGTTTTTTTCCCGTATAAGTTTTTCTTCATCGTTCTGATTGTAATTCCGAATGTAATACCGGTTGAGCTTATGATCGGGTGTGTATAAAGAATCAGGGTTCTTTAC
>JAQIDD010000375.1 GCA_027858215.1 Candidatus Delongbacteria bacterium
CCCCTATAGAGCTTAATTGTATGTTTAACCTGTAGCCATATTTTAGGACAAGACACACATCGTGTTCCTGGTTATAAATAACGTAAGCATAATACATATACTCTGGTTTTTTGCATCAAACCGGGATCAAATAAAAAGAGCCGCCTTCATCAGGCAGCTCCTTCTCTTCTCTTCTGGTAGCGGGGGTAGGACTTGAACCTACGACCTTTGGGTTATGAGCCCAACGAGCTACCAACTGCTCCACCCCGCAATGTGAGTGCAAATGTAATAAATAAAATAACACAAACAAAAAAAAGTCTTATAAAAAATTCAGTAGCCTTAATTGGTTTTAAGTTAACAGAGGATTAGGTTACTTTTTTTCTCCCAGGAAGAAAGATATTGGCAATGTGTACCATGAATTAACCGGTTTTCCATCGTACCTTCCGGGAATCCATGCAGGCATTTCTTTAATTACCCTGATGGCCTCGGCATCCAACACGGGATGCACAGATTTTGAAATGATAACTTCCCCGATTGTACCATCTTTTTTCACTTCGAAGCGCACATAAACCTGTCCTTCCAGGTCATTTTCTTTTGCGGCTTTTGGGTATTCTAAATTTTGCATGAAAAAACTTCTCAATTCATCATTGCCTCCGGGATAAGCAGGTGATTCTTCAACAAAGAAAAATATTTCTCTGGAATCACTTCCTACCGAATCAGCATCCATTGTATATTCAGGTGTGATGGCACAAGTAGCATATGAATTGATTCCAGCTCCTGTGCTCAGAATACTCAAGATCAATACCAATTTAAGATAATTGCACTTTATAAATATATTCATGTTCATCATAATCATACCTGCAATACTTGTATAATGTTCTTTTCTAATGCAAAGATACGAAAAAGAATTTAATATATCAAACAAAAAATTATTAACAATTCGTTATGAACAAAATCAACTATTTTGAATGGCTCAAACAAAGCCATTTTTCAAAGGCATCCATGCTTAAATCATTTGACTTATTAACAAAACAAACACTTCAAAGTTGATAATGTTAAGGTTACATTAACAAAACATGTCCTTAACAATCTAAGATCAGATGTATAACTAAAATTATGAAAGAAAATTATGCATTGATGATAAAAAAAGACCGGATAAATGTTTTAATTTAGCAACAACATAATTGTTCATGAACGACAATTTGATAAATCATAATTATGAATCATAACGAATCTGAAAACAACAAAGGCCGGGAAATAAAAGATTTAGCTTTTGAAAACAAAGAACGATTAAAAGAGCTTGCCTGTATCAATAAAACAAGTGCTTTGATAAAATCAGGAAAGCCTGTTAATGAAGTGTTACATCGAATTGTTGATAATTTGCCTGATGGTTGGCAGTATCCTGAATATACGGTAGCCCGGATATGCTATGATGATAAAGCATTCCTTTCCCAGGGATTTAAGAAAACAGAATGGAAACAAAGTTATGAGTTTGAAACGATTGATGGCTGTACAGGCAGTGTAGAAGTGTATTATACCCGCAAATTTGCCAAAATGGATGAAGGCCCTTTCCTGAAAGAAGAACGCGAACTCATCATGAACATAGGCTCGTTTATTCATGGGTACCTGAATTCAGTATTGGCTGATAAAGTCACAAGCACCAGGAAGAGCGCAGAAAAAAAACCTGAAATTAACTATTCTGATAAGATAAAAAAGACGAGTAAGCTGCTTCATAAATTTTTAAATGAAAACAATTATGCCAGGGATATTTATCATGATCTGATGCAATTTAAAGTAAGGGAAATACTTTTGGTAGGTACTTTGTATGATGCATATTCACTGGAGAGTGAAGGCAGATTTGCAGAACAGGTTTTGGGAGAATACCGTCAGCTTAATCTCACATACACACCAAGGATTACCGGCGTTTCATCTCAAGAAGAAGTGGATCAGGAACTGGAAGATAAACATTACGATCTTGTGATTTTTGTGATTGGCATTGAAAAGAAAAAACCTCACTTTTTGAGTCAGAAAATAAAATCTACGTATCCTTACATCCCTGTCTTTTTCCTGGTTAATAATAACAGCGATTTGGCTTATTATCAGAAAAATATTCCCAAATATGCCGACAGGATATTTTCATGGAACGGCGATTCCAGCATTTTCTTTGCCATGATAAAACTGGTTGAAGATAATATCAATGCCAGCAATGATACCAGGATTGCAATGGTCAGAATTATTTTACTGGTTGAAGATTCTCCCAAATATTACTCCCGGATATTGCCGATATTGTACAGGGTGGTGCTTGAACAGACACGCCGTATCATTGATGATGTCCAGGGTGATGAACTATACCGGTTATTGAGATTAAGAGCACGCCCTAAAATTTTGTTTGCTGAATCGTATAATGAAGCCATCAAAATCATTCACAAGTACAAGGAATATCTTCAATGTATGATTACCGATATACGGTATCCGAAAGATGGCGTGATTAATGAAAATGCAGGTTTTGATCTTGTGGATTATGTTCAACAAAACATAGGTGAGTTACCGATTTGCATACAGTCTAGTGAGGGGGCAAACGTTTATAAAAAGAACACCTGCTTTATCAACAAAAGTTCCGATAACCTTGAAAATGATATTCGGGTATTTATCAACCATTTTGTTGGGTTTGGGAATTTTGTTTTCAGGGACAATACAGGCAGGCAGATTGCTGTTGCGAAAAACCTCAAAGAGTTTGAACAGTACATAAAGAGTATTTCTGATGAATCTATGAAATATCATGCAAGGCGTAATCATTTCAGTTTGTGGCTGATGGCACGGGGTGAAATTCAGCTTGCAAAGCTGTTGAATCCGTATAAGCTTGATGATTTTGATAACATGGACGAGATGAGAAGTTTTCTGCTTAAACGGATCCATAAATTCAGAAATGAAAAAATCAAGGGTAAAATTGTTCCTTTCACCGAAGAATCGCTTAAGGATGAGCGTAATGTGGTTGAAATAGGAACAGGCGCCCTTGGCGGAAAAGGCCGGGGTGTGGCTTTTATCAACACATTAATCTATAATTTTGATTTTAGCAAAGCAATAAAGGGAATTAACATTAAATCGCCCCGTACGGTTATTATAGGTATCGATGAATTTTCTGAATTTATTCATAAAAATGATTTGACACGCTTTTTGACTGAAGATGAAGATTTTGTTGTGATTAAACAGGCTTTTAAAAAAGCTAAGTTTTCAAAATCCTTAATGCGACAGTTAAAAACAGTGATCCGTGGATTTAAAAAACCCCTTGCCATCCGATCATCGTCACTGCTTGAAGATTCCTTGTATCAACCCTTTTCAGGAATTTTTGAAACCTACCTGATCCCAAACAATCATCCGGATGATAAAGAACGCCTGGAACAGTTTTGCGATGCCATAAAAATGGTGTATGCTTCTTTATTTTCACCTACATCCAAAGAATACATCAAAGCCATTAATTACAAACTTGAAGAAGAAAAAATGGCAGTGGTTATTCAGGAAGTGGTAGGCAATCAGTTTGGTGATTATTATTATCCTCATATTTCCGGTGTGGCACAAAGCTTCAATTATTACCCGGTATCGTACATGAAACCTGAAGATGGTTTTTCTGTGTTGGCGCTTGGGCTGGGTAAATATGTAGTGGAAGGAGAAAAAGCCTGGCGGTTTTGTCCCCGGTATCCCAAACTTGACATCGTCAGCCTTAAAGACATTGTCAACGAAACCCAAACCGAATATTTTGCCGTCAATATGAAAGACAAGGATATTGACCTGCTACAGGGCGAAGAAGCCGGACTGAGCCGCCTGGATATTGATGATGCTGAAATGCATGGATCCATCAAACACCTTGCTTCTGTGTACAATCCGGATAACAATTCATTGTCTCCCGGCATTTCTGATTATGGTCCACGGGTATTGAATTTTGCTAACATACTAAAACATGATTATGTCCCTTTGGCTGAAGCAATCCGTAAAGTGGTGTCGCTCGTGAAAGAAGCGCTTGGTACAACTGCTGAAATTGAATTTGCAGTGGATTTGAATAAAGATAAAAACAACAAGGCTTCCTTTTACATTTTACAGGTTAAACCATTAATAGGAAGTGCCTTCGATTATGAAATTGACATGGATGAGATAGACAGGGAGAGCATTGTTTTACAGACTACAACTGCCATGGGTAATGGTAAAATTGATACCATTAAAGATTTTATTTTTGTTGATCCCGAAGCGTTTGACAAAACCAAAACAGAAGAAATGGCTGCTGAAATTGGAAAAATCAATGCAGATATGGTAAAAAAGGATCGTCAATATGTTTTGATGGGGCCGGGCAGGTGGGGAAGCCAGGATAAATTTATCGGCATTCCTGTGAGATGGCCGCAAATTTCCAATGCAAAAGTGATCATTGAATACAGTTTTGAAGGCTTTCCCCTGGATCCTTCCAGTGGTTCTCATTTTTTCCATAATGTCACTTCAATGAATGTCGGTTATTTATCTGTTCAGAAAGGTAAAAAAGACCATGCTATTTATTGGGATAAAATCAAAAACCTGGGAAAAATCAATAAATATACGTATTTCTTACACATGCATTTATCTGAGCCTTTTACGGTAAAAATGGATTCAAAAAACCAGCTTGCGCTGATACAAAAAACTTAATAATGCACATTTAGATATGCAAGAAGCCTTACGAGTTAATAAGTTGGCTTTATTGCAATAAATGATTGATAGATTCCAAATCACAAAACCTGTACAGCGAAGCACTAGCAAAGACAAAACTTGTGCGCCTCTGGCGTGATAAATTTCAATCCCATACGTACCGGGCTTAAACCACATACATAGCCGTATAAAGCTGGAATAATAAAAGACGTTTTTCCATTTTGGGATTTTTATTTTACAATGTAAAATTTATAACCATGAAAACACAGTAACAGGATCAGGAATTCTGAGTATAAAATATAACCGGCTAAATTACGGAATAGAATAAGAATTATGTATTCATCATTTTTTACGGCCGGTAATACTAATACAACTAAGGCTCATTCTTTAATACAACGAACAGAAAAACCAGCACCCCTATCCGCGCCACCGTCAACAGTTAAACCACCGGAATCAAACAATAGCGAGGTAACAAATGCAGCATCAGATCCGACAGCAGTGGAAGCCCACCAAAACCCACCAAAACCAATGCCTTGATAAGTACCATCATCATCCCGGCCACCACCCGGTAGTGCAGAAAATCCAAAATCATCCGTTCCATAATACGTACCATGTCCGTTCCATATGGGATGATCCCGTGTATCACAGTCACCTCCCAGGGGAGAGCCATCCTGGCGACATGATTTTAATGTGTTTCCAATATTGCTGCTGCTTATAGCATCGTAATTATCTAGCAAATACTCTCGTAATTGTGTCCACTCATAGTTGGTAGGCACATGCCACCCTGATGGACAAATATCCCTTGAATCATCAACAGCATGCCAATTGTATAACCTTCCATATGCCTCCACCACTTCTTCTTCTGAATCAATTCCCTCAATATTTTCATGCGGATAAACAGTGTATGTACCATCAGTTGTGTCTTCCCATTCTTGATCACTCAACCCTGAAAGTATGTCATCACCATTGTTGTATTTTGTTACCTTTAGATTTTCCACCATCCATTCCTGACCACCGATGACAATGGTTTTATATTCGTTATCGTCAATATCAGTGACCGATCCATAGTCAATGTCAAAAACAATGTCATCGTTTCCATTTTCATTGTCATTGATATCAGCATCGTCCTCATCGTCTTTTTCACAACCAAGTGCAAATACCAATAAGCATCCACTTATTATTAAACCCGGATAAATCAAAAATTTGCTTGTCATTTTCATAAATCAATCAAAATTTTTCAAATTGTTTTACATCTATTATTTTCACAAGTCTCAAAAACTCAAATGTAATAAAATCATGGACAATTGTCAAGGATATTATTGTATAAATTAAAAATCCATGATATTGCACGCTATGCCATGCAAATCAATAATAAATTGCATAATAGAGTATGCAAAATGATGTGTAAGACACCTGTGTGCTAAAAAGTTTGTAACTAATCAGTCATAGATATCACTGTTTATGACTGATTAGTTACAAAAGTTTTTATTCCTGCAACTGTTCTTCCAGTTTCCTGAAATCTTGCTTTCGTTTATGCAATAGACTGAGGTATGAACGTGTCCTGGGAGAATCGTTTAGTTCAAGGGATTGTTTTGCCCAGCCAATAGCGGCCTCAATGTTTCCTTGTATTTCAGCGGCTACAGCCATGTTGTAATTTGCTCGTGCCGCCAGTATTTCATCTTTGCTGTCAGTATATTGTTTCCAGATCGCTGCAGCTTCTTTCCATTTTCCGTCTTTAACAAGGCTTTTGGTTGATTTCATAGCCTCGTTTCCACGGACATATACATAACGCTTTGTGGTTTTCCATGTGGGAGAAATGTAGGATGCCAGTTTTTGTCCGGCAAAAATGCCTGCTTCTTCGGCTGCTTTTCTGTGCGATGGAAGTCTGCTTTCTGCTCTTCCCCGGCTATCTGCTTTTTTTTCCCATGACAATTCGTCGTAAAATTCCTGTTGGTGTACAATTGTTTCGTTGTGCGGGTCATATATGCGTAACCCGGTACGTATTTCCATCCACAGGATGGCTTTGTGCCGTTGGTAACGTATGGTTTCTCCATTCCTGGTACGCGTTCGTGTTTCTGCACTGTGGTTGATGTGTTTATCTGTATCAAACAATTCCAAACTAACCAGGGCATCAGCACGGTACCTGTCACACACACTTTTGATGCTGTCCCACAACAAGGGCACAGGCCATTCCCCTGTTCCGGTACCGCGAAAATCACAATCTTCGCACAAATGGCTGCGAAAACGTTCATTCTGATTTAAGGTTTCATTCATGGAAATCACACAATTCTCCGATCCCAACCTGTCGGCAAATACCGCTTCGTTTGTTAAAAGACCTTCCACAACGTTTTCTACATGTTTGTCATCCCCCGGCAAACTGCGGTTTATAATCAGTACATCTTTATAATCCTGGGGGACGTTAATGGCTGCAGGTTCCATCACATCAACCATAACCGATGTGGTGTTGCATGATGTCAAAAACAACATGTATAAAATCAATATGGACAAAAACGATGCTTTCATAAGCAAATTTTATCTGATGAGGGAACAAAGATTATTCCAATAAATCGGAATTTATGCCATACACATAATTTTCAATGATATTGAACTTTTGTATTTCGCTGTCTCCGTGAAATCCGGTAAGTGCTTTGTAAGATACTTTATCTCTGTATGCCCGTGTAAATTTGTCAGATTCCGGTTTATATGTCCAGTGCCATTCTTCGGTGTTGTAACCTGTTGTTCTTTTTTCACCGAAAGGAACATAAACCTGGTAAAACCCAAAATCAGCAGCATTTTCCTGCAACCAGTCGTACACTTTTTTGCCGTATCCCCTTTTGAAATAAACGTGTGAGGTTTCATTGATGTCAATATCGGTTCCCCAGTGATGCCTGGATGTGCCGGGAACGGCTGTATAGGCAAGCAGGTTTGCCACTTTAGCGCTGTCTGAGAGATGCTGGTCAAGGTATCCTTTACCATGTTTTCGTTTTCCAGTGAATTTTTGATTCCACAAATAGCGTTGTTCATTAAAAGTGCGTGTGCCAGACCTTATGATAAGATCAATACTATCTTTCAGTGCTTCCTGACGCATTTTCAAAAAAGCTTCGTAAGTGTGTTTTCTAATGTATATCTCCGGAAAATAGGTGAGTGTTGAATCTGCCCGGACAAAATCAGGATGGGTGGCATGGTTTATTTTTCCCATCAGCTCATTGCTGGTGGGCATTTTATCCTGTGATCGGGTTGTTTTGTCTTGATCTTGTGAAAATAACAAAATCAGCAGCAACAAAAATAATTTAATCATGAGACAGTAGTTTTAATGCATGATCTGTTATGTTTTTTGCAGTAAGGCCATATTTTTCCATCAGTTCAGCGGGTTGACCCGATTCACCAAAACAATCATTTATCCCCAACATATGCATGGACACTGGGTAAGTTTGGATAAGTTTTTCAGCCACAGCGCTGCCAAATCCTCCTGTCACCTGGTGTTCTTCTACTGTCAGGATGCAGCCACATTGCTTTGCATATTTTTCAATGCAATCCGTATCAATGGGTTTGATGGTGTGAAAATTGACAACTGCAGCATGGATGTTGTGCATATTTTCCAGGGATTCTGCTGCTTTCAATGCTTCCCACACCATGTGTCCGGTAGCAAAAAGAGCAATGTCGTTACCATCTTTCAACACTTGTGCTTTTCCGGGAATAAATTCCTGATTATCCAGGGTGAAATCAGGGACTGCTTCCCTGCCAAAACGTATATACACAGGTCCCTTGATGTCATTGACAGCATGTAGTATAGCCCGTTTTGTCTGGGTAGCATCACATGGTGACAATACGGTCATGTTAGGGAGCACACGCATGGTTGCAATGTCTTCAAGCGCCTGGTGGGTAGCTCCGTCTGGCCCTACTGATATGCCAGCATGGGCGCCCCCGATAATGACATGTACATTGTTGTAACAAATCGAAATACGCACCTGGTCGAGGTCACGCATAGCAGAAAACACAGCGTAGGTGGAAAACACGGGAATTTTTCCGGATAACGCCAGCCCTGCAGCAACTCCGGCTATGTTTTGTTCAGCGATGCCAAATGAAAAAAACCGTTCGGGGTAAGTTTCTGCAAACAGGTTCATGGAAACTGAACCCGTGATATCTGCCCCAAGGGCAACCAATGTTGGTTCAGTTTTTCCTGCTTCTTTTAACCCTTCTCCAAACCCTTGTCGTGTGGGCTTAAAACCATGATATGATACCATACAGTGAATTTAATTAGTTAACGTTTCTATGAAAACTACTGCATTTTTATCGGCCGGACCTATACCCGGATTCTTAAAACATAAAGTTATATTATTTTTGGTCTCCGGCAAACCATTCAGCATAAGAAGTGGCTGTTTCATACAACCGCAAACTGTATAATGTGACACCTTCAGGCAATTTTTTAATGATCCTGTGAGCAAAATCCGTTACCAGGTTTTCGCAGGTGGGCTGAAATTCAACAACGTGTATCCTGTCAAATAATGATTTTAGACCGGTAATTGACTTGATATCTTCTTTGCTGCACAATACAACAGAATGATCAAATTCATCAACAATTTCTTTTTTTACAATTTTTTTAAAATCACCAAAATCAATGACCATGCCCCATTTGGGATTTTTTTTACCTTTGATCAGAGAACCAAAAACGGTTGCATGCATTTTGTAGGAATGCCCGTGAAGGTTTCTGCATAAACCATTGTGGTTATAAAGTGCATGAGACATTTCCCAGTTAAATATTTTGGTTACCCTTATTTTTGTCATAAACTGATATTTACATTAAAAATAAAAAGACTTATCAAAGATTGTAAGATAATGGTTTTCTTTTAATCTGAAAAATATTATTTTTATCAGTCGTAAGA